>NZ_JBHVVM010000007.1:0-223128 GCF_042883525.1 Streptomyces sp. NPDC058195 | reverse complement strand
GCCCCGCCCCCTCCCCGACGGCGTGCCGGCCGGTCGATTGCTCGGTCGGGGGTGGGGGGGGGGGGCGGGGCGCGGCCCCCCCGGCCGCGCCCGTCCCGCGTCTCCGGTCTGCCCGTTCAGCCTTCGTGGGCCTGGCGGTGGGCCTTGGCGAGCTCCACGTATCCCACCGCGTTGAGCCTGATGCCCTCGCGCTCCTCCCCGGTCAGCTGCCGCTTGACCTTGGCGGGGACTCCGGCGACCAGTGAGCCCGGGGGAACCTGCATCCCCTGCGGGACCAGCGCCTGTGCCGCGATCAGTGAACCCGCGCCGATCCGGGCGCCGTTGAGAACCGTCGCGCCCATGCCCACCAGGACGTCGTCCTCGACCACGCAGCCGTGGAGCACGGCGTTGTGTCCGACCGAGACGCGCTCACCGACCGTCACGGGGAAGCCGGGGTCGCCGTGGACACTGCAATTGTCCTGGATGTTGCTGTCGGCCCCGATGCTGATCGGCCCGCAGTCGGCGCGCAGTACGGCCTGGTACCAGACGCTGGCGCCCGCGGCCAGGGAGACCTCGCCGACGACCACCGAGGTCGGCGTCGCGAAGGCCTCCGCGTCGATGTCCGGCTCCTTGCCGCCCACTCCCGTGATCAACGCCCGCTCCGCCATGGCGTCCTCCTCCGTATTCAGCTCTCGTGTCCCGTCCGGCCGCGGCTGTCCGGCCGCGGCAAGGGAACGGTATGCGACGGCCCGCGGGCGATGGCCGAGTGGGGTGAACATCACAGGGCGTCGCGGTGAGCGGGCCGGGCACCGCCGACTACCGTGAGCGAGTGCCGACGACCAGGAACACGTTCTCCTCCCTTGCCGCCTGGCGGCGCCGTGCCCTGTCCCGGGCCGTGCACCGCGGCTGGCGCTGGGTACGGGAGACAGGCGCGGTCACCGCGGACCGCCCCGGCGCGCTGCGCTTCGGCCGGATCGGCGAGGGCACCCGGCTGGCCTTCCCGCAGGGCACCGTCTTCGGGGAACGATGGATCGAACTGGGCGCGCACTGTGTGATCGGTGAACAGGTCACACTGACCGCGGGACTCATGCCCGACCTCGACCTCGGCCCCGACCCGATCCTGACCCTGGGCGACGGGGTGGTACTGGGCCGCGGCAGCCACGTGGTCGCCGACACCCGGGTGACCATCGGCCCGGACACGTACTGCGGGCCCTACGTCTACATCACCTCCACGAACCACAGCTACGACGACCCGCACGAGCCGGTCGGCCGGCAGTGGCCCCGGATGGAACCCGTCGCCATCGGGCCCGGCTGCTGGATCGGCACCGGAGCGGTGATCCTTCCCGGCGCCGTGCTCGGGCGCAACGTGGTGGTCGCCGCGGGCGCGGTGGTACGGGGTGCGGTGCCCGACCACGCGGTGGTGGCCGGTGCCCCCGCCCGCGTCGTACGCAGCTGGGATCCCGAGAAGGGCTGGCAGCCGCCGCTGCGTACCCCCGCACCGGTCCCGATACCCGCGGACGCCACCCCCGAGCAACTGCTGGCCCTGGCGGAACCGGCCGAGCCGGAGAACCCGCCCGCCGGATGACCACGCAGTACAGTGCGGTGCACGGTGGAGTTCACCCCACCACAGTGCGATATTTTTGACCTTTTCATCCAGAATCTTGGACGGAATGTGGCAGATCTTGATCAGCTCACCCAAGCGCTGGCCCGTAACCTCAAGCGCTGGCGCAGAGAGCGCGGCTTCACCCTGGACGTGCTCGCCGCCCGTTCCGGAGTCAGCCGCGGCATGATCATCCAGATCGAGCAGGCCCGCACCAACCCGAGTGTCGGCACCACGGTCAAGCTGGCTGACGCGCTGGGCATCAGCATCACCACGCTCCTCGACCACGAACAGGGCTCCCCGGTCCAACTGGTGCCCGGGAGCCAGGCGGTATGCCTGTGGTCCACCGAGGCGGGCAGCTCCACCGTCCTCCATATCGGCGCGGAGGCGCGCGGCCCGCTCGAACTCTGGTCCTGGCGCCTCATGCCAGGCGAGGGCACCACGTCCGACCCGCACCCCGAGGGCACCGTCGAACTGCTGCACGTCACCGCGGGCGAACTCACCCTGGTCGTTGACGGCACGACATACACCCTGCCGGCCGGTGACTCCGCCTCCTTCGAGGCACACCACCCGCACACCTACCGCAACGACGGTCCCGAACCGGCCGAGATCACCATGACGGTCTCCATCCCGCCCGTGGGCTGAGACGGCCGCCGGGTCCGGGGAGAGGCTCAGCCGTGCTCGTGGCACAGGGCACGGAGCGGGGCGGGAGCGCGGTGGGACGGCAGCCAGTGGGCGGCGAAGTCCACGGCGTCGGTGATGCGGAAGAGACGGCTCGTCGCGGTGCCCACCGGGCCGGTGCGCACCAGGAGGCCGCGGGCGCGGGCGAAGTCCGCGCCCAGGGCCGTGAAGTCGCTGTCGTCGAGCGCGACGTCCTCGTACTCCCACCACTGGCGCAGGCCCCCGGCCGTCACCACACAGCGGTAGATCCGGCGGGGCGGGGCGGGCACGCGGTACTCGCCGAGGTGGAAGGCGGTGCAGGTGCCGAAGCCGGTGCCCAGCATCAGGACCTGGGCCCGTGACGCGTAGAGCCGGGCCAGGGGCGAGTCCTCGCCGAGATGACAGTCGGGGCGGTGACCCGCCAGAAGGTTCCGGGCCCCCGGGCCGACCGCGGCGAACGACGTCTGCGGGTGCCCGCTGCGCACCGCGCCCTGACTGAGCCGTACGGTCTCCGCCAGACGGCCCATCGACGGCGCGGGCGAGACAGCGGGGTCGAACGGCGGCATCCCCGCCCGTACCGCCTTCCGGGCCTGGTCGTCCAGACCGCGTACGCGGTCGAGATAGTGCGGCGAGGTGTCGGAATTCTCCGGAGTGAAGGCGGGGACGACAAGCGTTCCGTCCCCGCCGAGCGCATCGCGCAGCGCACCGGCCACCGCACGGGCCCCACCGCTCACCGGGCCCACCGCGCGCATCGAGGCGTGCACCAGAAGGACCCCGCCCGGCTCCACGCCGAGCGCCGTCAGCTGACCGGCCAGCCCGGCCCGGCTGTGAGTGACGGCAGGCGCAGTCGAAGTAGTCACAGCGGGCCATTGTCCCAGCCGGACGCCCGCCACGACACCGCGCACATCTGGACGAAGCGCGCGGGCGGGCGGAGTCAGCCGCTCAGCGCCGGGATCTCGATGGCGGGGCACCGGTCCATGACCATGTCCAGCCCGGCCGCACGGGTGCGGTCGTACGCTGCCGTGTCGATCACGCCGAGCTGGAACCAGACGGCCCTGGCGCCCGCCGCGACCGCCTCGTCGGCCACCGCGCCCGCCAGCTCGCTGTTGACGAACACGTCCACCACATCGACCGGGAAGGGGATGGCGGCCAGTGAGGCGTAACCGTCCTCGCCGTGCACCCGCTCGGCCTTCGGATGGACCGGGACCACCCGCTTGCCGAAGCGCTGGAGCACCTCCGCGACGCGGTAGGCCGCACGCGAGCGGTTGTCGGACAGGCCCACCACGGCCCAGGTGTCGCCGGTCTCCCGGAGGATCCGGCGGATCGTCTCGTCGTCTGCGTACATGACCGGCTCAACGGACGGCGGCCCCCGGCCATTCCCGCCCGGGGCATAGGGTGGCCGGATGCAGGAGCAGTACCGGACCGTCGCCGAAGCGGGCGTGCACGAGACCGAGATCAACCGATCGCGCTTCATCTGCGCGCTCGCCCCCGCCGCGACCGAGCGGGAGGCGCAGGAATTCGTCGCACGCGTCCGCGCCGAGCACCCGGCCGCCACCCACAACTGCTTCGCGTACGTGATCGGCGCCGACGCCTCCGTGCAGAAGGCGAGCGACGACGGGGAGCCCGGCGGCACCGCGGGCGTGCCCATGCTCCAGATGCTGACCCGCCGGGACATGCGCTACGTCGTCGCCGTCGTCACCCGCTACTACGGCGGGGTCAAGCTCGGGGCGGGCGGGCTGATCAGGGCCTACGGGGGAGTGGTCGGCGAGGCCATCGACGCGCTCGGCACCGTCACCCGCCACCGGTACCGCCTCGCCACCGTCACCGTCGGCCACCAGCGCGCGGGCAAGCTGGAGAACGACCTCCGCGCCACCGGCCGCTCCGTGCGCGAGGTCCGCTACGCCGAGGCCGTCGTCATCGAGATCGGGCTGCCGGACGCCGACGTCGAGGCCTTCCGCAGCTGGCTGGCGGACGCGACGGCGGGCGAGGCCGAGCTGGAACTGGGCGGAGAGGCGTACGGGGACGCCTGACGGAAGCGGCGCCGAAGCGGGCCGGGTCGTGCGGATCTGATCTCCGGAGCGGGCCCGCGTCCCGGTTTCCGGCCGTGGCCCGGACGCGGTCCGCGGTGATGCGAGACTGTCTGGGGCCGGTCGTGGCGTGCGGCGGCCGGGTCCGGGGCGGAGGAAGAGAACCATGCGGGTCGGAGCCGGGTCTTGAGAATTCTGCACACATCGGACTGGCACCTGGGCCGTTCGTTCCACCGGGTCTCGCTGCTCGACGCGCAGGCCGCCTACCTGGACCACCTGGTGGCGACGGTGCGGGAGCGCGAGGTGGACGCGGTCGTCGTCGCGGGTGACGTGTACGACAGAGCCGTACCGTCGCTGGCCGCCGTCGAGCTCTTCGACAACGCACTGCACCGGCTCGCCGCCGAGGACGTGCCCACCGTGATGATCTCCGGGAACCACGACTCGGCGCGCAGGCTCGGCGTCGGCGCGGGCCTCATCGGGCGGGCCGGGATCCATCTGCGCACCGACCCCGCCGACTGCGCCACCCCCGTCGTCCTGCGGGACGCGCACGGCGAGGTGGCCTTCTACGGGCTGCCGTACCTGGAACCGGCCCTGGTGAAGGATGTTCTCAAGGCGGACCGGGCAGGCCACGAAGCGGTGCTGGCGGCCGCCATGGAGCGGGTCCGCGCGGATCTGGCGGCCCGCCCCGGCGGCACCCGTTCCGTGGTGCTCGCACACGCGTTCGTCGCGGGCGGCGAGCCCAGCGACAGCGAGCGCGACATCACCGTCGGCGGGGTGGCCGCCGTGCCCGCCGGGGTCTTCGACGGCGCCGACTACGTGGCCCTTGGGCATCTCCACGGCAGTCAGGCCCTCTCCGGGCGGGTCCGCTACTCCGGCTCGCCGCTCGCGTACTCCTTCTCCGAGGCCGGCCACCGCAAGACCATGTGGCTGATCGACCTGGACGCCTCGGGCGCCGTCACGGCCGAGCGCGTCGACTGCCCGGTGCCACGCCCGCTCGCCCGGCTCCGCGGCCCCCTGGACCGGCTCCTGGACGATGCCGCGCTGGAACGCCACCGGGAGTCCTGGGTCGAGGCCACCCTCACCGACCCGGTCCGCCCGGACGAGCCGATGGCCCGGCTGGCCGAACGCTTCCCGCACACGCTCAGTCTCGTCTTCGAACCCGACCGGGCCCCCGACGACCCGCACGCCTCCTACGCCCAGCGCCTCGCGGGGCGCGACGACCAGCAGATCGCGGAGGATTTCGTGGCCCATGTGCGCGGCGGCTCCGCGGCCGACGAACAGGAACGCACCGTGCTGCGCGGCGCCTTCGACCACGTCCGGGTGACGGACGGTCTGCGCGAGGTGAACCGTTGAGGCTGCACCGCCTTGCCGTGACCGCCTTCGGGCCGTTCGGCACCACCCAGGAGATCGATTTCGACGCCCTCTCGTCGGCCGGGCTCTTCCTGCTCCACGGTCCCACCGGCGCCGGGAAGACCTCGGTCCTCGACGCCGTCTGCTACGCCCTGTACGGAGCGGTGCCCGGCGCCCGGCAGAGCCCCGGCACCTCCCTGCGCAGCGACCACGCCCCGGTGGATCTCGCCACCGAGATCAGGCTGGAGCTGACCGTCGGCGGCCGCCGTCTCGAAGTGACCCGGCGCCCCGCCCAGCCCCGCCCCAAGAAGAAGGGCCACGGCTTCACCACCGAGCGGGCGCAGAGCTATCTGCGCGAGCACGACACCGACGACGGATGGCGGCCGCTCAGCCGCTCACACCAGGAGATCGGCGAGGAGATCACCCAGCTCATCGGAATGAGCCGGGAGCAGTTCTGCCAGGTGGTGCTGTTGCCGCAGGGCGATTTCGCGCGCTTCCTGCGGGCCGACGCCGAGGCCCGCGGCAAGCTGCTCGGCAGGCTCTTCGACACCCACCGCTTCGCCGCCGTGGAGGACCGCCTGGCCGAGCTGCGCCGCGGCGCCGAGACCAAGGTCAGGGCCGGGGACGAACGTGTCCTCGCGGTGGTCCAGCGGATCGCCCAGGCCGCCGGACCCACCGGGCGCGAGGTGCCGCTCCCCGAACTCCAGGCCGGTGATCCGGGGCTCGCCGACATCGTGCTGGAGTGGGCGGCGACGGCCCGCAGCGCCGCCCGCGAACGGCTCGACATCGCCACCTGCTCAGTGGGGGCGGCCGAGGGCCGTCAGTCGGAGGCCCGCCAGTGCCTCGACCTGGCCCGCGAAATCGCCGCGCTTCAGCAGCGCCACGCCGACACGCTCCGCCGCGCCGCCGCCCTCGAAACGCGCCGCGCCGACCACGACCGGCACCGTGAACGCCTCGCCTGGGCCCGCAAGGCGGAGCTGGTCGTCCCCGCCATGGAGCTGTGCGAGGAGGCCGAGCGCGCCCACGGCACGGCCTGCCGGCAACGTGACGACGCGCGCGCCGCACTGCCCGGCAGCCTGGGTGAGGCCGGTGCCGAACAGCTGGCGGAGCTGGAGCGGCGGCTGCGCCAGGAGCTGGGCGGCCTGGAGGCAGCCCAGCGCGCCGAACGGCGCAGCGCACGGATCGACACCGAGCGGGCCGCACTGGAGTACCAGGCCAGGGCCGACGACGAACTGATCCGCGAGGCGGAGACCTGGCTCGCCGACTGGGAGACCACCCGCGACGGCCTGCGCGCCCGCATCGAGACGGCCCAGGACGCCGCCACCCGCGCCGAGCAGCTCGCGGGCCGGCTGGAGCCCGCCCGCGCCCGGCTGGCCGCCGCCCGCTGCCGTGACGCACGTGCGGCCCAGGTCTCGGCCGCCACCGACCAGCTCGCCGAGGCCCGCGAACGGGCCGCCGCCGCCCATGAGACCTGGCTGGACCTCCGCGAACGGCGGCTTCGCGACATCGCGGCGGAACTGGCCGCCGAACTGGTCGACGGCGAGGACTGCAAGGTCTGCGGCTCCGCCGAGCACCCCCGGCCGGCCCGCGCCGCCGAGGGACATGTCGACAAAGCCGCCGAGGAGCGGGCGCTCGGCGTCTACCGGCACACCGAGGAAGCACGCACCCGGGCCGAGCGGGAACTCGGGGCCGTACGCGAGCAGTACACGGTGGCCCGTGCGGCCGCGCGGGAGGCGGAGCTTCCGCAGCCGGGGGAGCGGACCGGCACCGCCGGTCCGGCCGGGGCCAGCGCCGACCCCACGGCCGTCGAACTCGCCGCCCTCGTCGACCAGCTGGCAGACCTGCACGCCGAGGCCCACCACACCGCCTCGGGTACGCACGCCGCACGCGAGGCGCTCGCCGCAGCCGAGCGCGAACAGGCCGAACGCCTCGACGGCCGGCGCCTCGCCGAACGCCGCGCCGCGGCCCGTACCTCCCAGCGCGAAGCCCTGGACCGCGAACAGGCCGCCCTGGAGACCGAGCTGGCAACCGCCCGCGGGGAGGCCGCCAGCGTCACCGAACACGCCGCGCTGCTGGAGCGCCGGGTCGCGCTGCTCGCCTCGGCGGCCGAGGCGGTACGTGAGGAGGAGGCGGCCGCGCAGCGCCGCAAGGACGCCGACGACCGGCTCGCGGACGCCGCGTTCCGGGCCGGTTTCGACACCCCGCACGCCGCTGCCGGGGCCCTGGTCGACGACGCCGCGCAGCGCGAGCTCCAGCACCTCGTCGATGCCTGGCAGACCGAGGCGGCGGCGGTGGCCGACCGGCTGGCCGAACCGGACACCCGGGCCGCCGCCGACCGCCCGCGGGCCGAGGTGACCGGGGCGCAGGCCGCGTGCGACGCGGCCGAGCGGTCGCTGCGGGACGCCACCGCGGCGCTGGCCGCCGCACGGGAACGCCGTGCCGAACTCGCCCGGCTCTCCCGGGAGGCCGAGCGGGAGGTGCGCGGGCTCGGCCCGCTGCGCGAGGAGTACGACCGGGTGGCACGCCTGGCCGGGCTCACCGCGGGCACCTCCGCCGACAACGAGCGCAAGATGCGGCTGGAGTCGTACGTGCTCGCCGCCCGGCTCGAACAGGTCGCCGCGGCGGCCACCGCCCGGCTCCAGCGCATGTCGTCCGGGCGCTACACACTGGTCCACTCCGACGCGCGCACCGGGGGCCGCAGATCGGGCCTGGGCCTCCATGTCGTCGACGCCTGGACCGGCCGTGAGCGGGACACGGCGACGCTCTCGGGCGGCGAGACCTTCTTCGCCTCGCTCGCCCTGGCGCTCGGCCTCGCCGACGTCGTCACCGACGAAGCCGGTGGCGTACGGCTGGACACCCTCTTCATCGACGAGGGCTTCGGCAGTCTCGACGAACAGACCCTCGACGAGGTGCTCGACGTACTGGACTCGCTGCGCGAGCGGGACCGCAGTGTCGGAATCGTCAGCCATGTGGCTGATCTGCGCCGCCGTATTCCCGCCCAGCTCGAAGTGGTCAAGGAGCGCCAGGGCTCGGCGGTACGGCACCGCACCACCGGAGAGCAGACCGGCTGACGGCGCCCCGGGCGCACGTCGGCTGACGACGGCGCGCCGGGGCGTGGCCGGGACCACCCGACGGCGCACCGGCGGAGTGGCCGGAACCACCCGACGGCGCGCCGGGAGTGTGGCCGGGCCCGCGGTCCAGGGAACCGGAGCCCGGCCGTCCGGGAGGGGTCAGAGCCGGGACAGCTCCTCGACGAGATCGTCGAGCCCGAGCGGGCCCTGCGACAGCGCCGCCATGTGCCAGGACTTGGCGTCGAAGGCGTCGCCGTGTGCCTTGCGGGCGTTCTCCCGGCCCAGCAGCCAGGCCCGCTCGCCCAGCTTGTAGCCGATGGCCTGCCCCGGCATCGAGAGATAGCGGGTCAGTTCGCTCTCCACGAAGTCGGCGGGACGGCCGCTGTGGTTGCCGAAGAACTCCTGGGCCAGATCCGGGGTCCAGCGCTCGCCCGGGTGGAAGGGGGAGTCCGCCGGGATCTCCATGTCCGCGTGCATGCCGATGTCCACGATCACCCGGCAGGCCCGCATCATCTGCGCGTCCAGGTAGCCCAGGCGGCGCTCCGCGTCCGGCAGGAAGCCCAGCTCGTCCATCAGCCGCTCCGCGTAGAGCGCCCAGCCCTCGCAGTTGGCGCTGACCCCGCCGATCGACGCCTGGTAGCGGGACAGGCTGTCGGCCACGTGCACCCACTGCGCGATCTGCAGATGATGGCCGGGCACGCCCTCGTGGTACCAGGTCGACACCAGGTCGTACACGGGGAAGCGGGTCTCGCCCATCGTGGGGAGCCAGGTGCGGCCGGGCCGGGAGAAGTCCTCCGAGGGGCCGGTGTAGTACGGAGCGGCGGCGCCTCCGGGCGGGGCGATCCGGGATTCCACCTTCCGTACCCGCTCGGCGAGTTCGAAGTGGGTGCCGTCGAGCGCCTCGACCGCCTCGTCCATCAGCTTCTGCAGCCAGGCCTGGACCTCGTCGACTCCCTCGATGTGCGTGCCGTGCACATCGAGATGGGCCAGCGCCTCCCAGGGACCGGCGCCCGGGAGCACCTTCTCGGCCTCGGTCCGCATCTCGCCGAGCAGCCGGTGGTACTCGGACCAGCCGTACGCGTACGCCTCGTCGAGGTCCAGGTCGGTGCCGTTGAAGTAACGCACCCAGCGCGCGTAGCGCTCGCGGCCCACCGTGTCCGGCGCACCCTCGACCGCCGGGGCGTACACCTCGCGCATCCAGTCGCGGAGGGCCGCGACCGACTCGGTGGCCAGCCGGCCACCCTCGTTCAGCGCCGCGCGCAGACCCTCGGGGCCCCCGGCCGCGAACTCCTGGAAGAAACCCTTCCCGCCCTGGCCCGCCCACTCGTCGAGCTGGCCGATGAACGTCGCCGTGGCGCGCGGACCGCCGTACAGCTTGCGCTCGAGACCGAGCGCGAGCGAGGCGCGGTAGCCCTCCAGAGCGGCGGGCACCGCGTGGAGCCGGTCCACGACCGCCGCCCAGTCCTCATCGGTGTCGGTCGGTGTCACCGTGAACACCTCACGGATGCTGTGCGCCGGGGAGGACAGGTTGGAGACGGTACGCAGCCCCTCGTCGGCCTCGTGAACGGCGAGTTCCGCCATGAGGCGTTCGCGCAGCAGGCGGCCGCAGCGGCGCTCGGCCTCGCTGTCCGCACCGGGCAGCTGTTCCGCGGCGTCGAGTTTCACCAGGGTGGTGCGGGCGAGTTCGGCAAGAGCGTCCTGGCCGGCGGGCGAGAAATCGGGAAGGCGGCGCGAGCTCTCCGCGACACCCAGATATGTTCCGGCGACCGGATCGAGTTCGATGAACGCGTCGACGTAGGCGTCGGCGACCTGACGGGGCAGCGCGCTGCTGGGAGTGTCTGACATGCGGACATCCTCGTACGGCGATGGCCTCCGCGTCACATCATTCGGCCTCAGCGATCCGAACCCGACGAAATCGCGGCGGGAGGCAGCATGGGGCCGCATTCCCACTGCTGGAATATCAGCCGCGTCTCGACCCGCGCCACCTCGCGGCGGGAGGTGAACTCGTCCAGGACCAGGCGCTGCAGATCGGCCGTGCCGGTGACGGCGACATGGACCAGGTAGTCGTCCGGGCCGGTGAGATGGAACAGCGCGCGGGACTCCGGCAACGCCCTGATGCGCTCGACGAACGGGCCGATGAGCTCCCTGCGGTGCGGACGGACCTGCACGGAGAGCAGCGCCTCCAGGCTCCGGCCGAGCCGTGCCGGGTCCAGCCGCAGCTGGTGGCCGACGATGACGCCCGACCGGCGGAGCCTGGCCACCCGGTCCAGACAGGTCGACGGCGCGACACCGACCTCGGCGGCCAGCTCGCGGTAGGTGGTCCGGGCGTCGTTCTGCAGCAGCCGCAGAATGTGCAGATCCACCGGATCAAGAGCGACAGAATCAGCCATCGGCCGAATCTAGCACGGGCGTTGCGCCGGACAGGCCGGTGCCTGTTCAGAGTGGGGGCATGGACACCGAAACCCCGATGGCGCCCCCGGTCCCCTACCGCTCCAGGGCGCTCGCCACCGAAGCCGTGCACGCGGGCCGTGACGATCTCGCCGCCCTCGGGCTGCACACCCCGCCGATCGATCTGTCCACCACTTATCCGTCGTACGACTCCAGGGCCGAGGCGGAGCGGATCGACACCTTCGCCGCCACCGGCGCCCGGCTCGAGGGCCCGCCGGTCTACGCACGGCTGGACAACCCGACGACGGCCCGGTTCGAGACCGCCCTCGCCCGGCTCGAAGGAGCTGAGAGCGCCGTCGCGTTCGCCAGCGGAATGGCGGCCCTGACCGCCGTGCTGCTGGCCCGCGCGAGCATGGGCCTGCGCCATGTGGTCGCCGTTCGCCCGCTCTACGGATGCAGCGACCACCTGCTCGGCGCGGGACTGCTGGGTACGGAGGTGACCTGGACCGATCCTGCGGGCATCGCGGACGCGATCCGTCCGGAGACCGGACTGGTGATGGTGGAGACCCCCGCCAATCCGACGCTCGCCGAGGTCGACATCCGGGCGATCGCGCACTCCTGCGGCTCCGTCCCCCTGCTCGTCGACAACACCTTCGCCACTCCGGTGCTCCAGCGGCCCGTCGAGCACGGTGCCCGGATCGTGCTCCACAGCGCCACCAAGTACCTCGGCGGGCACGGCGATGTGATGGGCGGGGTCGTCGCCTGCGACGAGGAGTTCGCGGCCGTTCTGCGGAAGGTGCGGTTCGCCACCGGCGGGGTACTGCACCCGATGGCCGGATTCTTTCTGCTGCGTGGTCTGTCCACCCTTCCGGTCCGGGTACGGGCGGCGTCCGCGAGCGCGGCCGAACTGTCCCGCAGGCTGACCGCCGATCCGCGCGTCGCCCGGGTCCACTACCCGGAACTGGGCGGCGCGATGGTCTCGTTCGAGGTGCACGGCGATCCGCACGAGGTGATCTCGGCCGTCCGGCTCATCACACCGGCGGTCAGCCTCGGCAGTGTGGACACCCTGATCCAGCACCCGGCCTCCATCAGCCATCGCATCGTGGACGAGGGGGACCGGCACGCCTCCGGTGTCGGGGACCGGCTGCTGCGGATGTCGGTCGGCCTGGAGGACGTCGAGGACCTGTGGGCCGACCTGCACCGGGCGCTCGGCGCGCAGGACACCGGGCAACTGCTCTCCGGGGCCGGTGAATCAGCGGCCGGCCTGCTCGTAGGGGGGCAGTGAGCGGACCGGTGCCGCGTCCAGCCGTGCCGTGATGACCAGGGTGCCTTCCTCGATCTGGTAGTCCAGCGGCAGGGCCAGCGCACGCATGGCCGCGACCATGCCGGTGTTCGACGCCTGCGTGACGGCGTAGACGCTCTCGCAACCCGCCTCGGTCGCGAGTGCGACCAGCCGGCGCAGGAGCTCGGAGCCGATGCCGCGGCGCTGCCAGTCGTCCTCGACGAGGAGGGCCACCTCGGTCTCGTCGCCGTCCCAGAGCAGGTGGCCGAGGGCGACCAGTCGGCCCGAGGCCGTCTGCACGGCCAGGGTGCGGCCGAACCGGGGGCCGAGCAGGTGGTCGAGGTAGCGGTCGGCGTCGAGCACCGGCCCGTGGTAGCGCAGCCGCAGCGTGTGATCGGAGCAGCGGTCGTGCATCGCGCGTGCGGCCGGCAGATCGTCCAGGCCTGCGCGGCGTACGGTGATCTCGTTGCCCTCGGGCAGGGTGAGCACCTGTGCGCCGCGCGGGACGCGGGGGCCGAGCCGGGCATCGAGCTCGACCAGGGCGCGTGCCCGGGCGAATTCGGTCGGCGTGAACGGAAGGTGCGGCCGCTCGATCGTGAGGGCGCCCCCCGAGGGATCGCGCAGCCGCATCACCGTGTCCTCCAGCACCCCTTCGACGGGTGCACCCGCGTCGGTCTCTCGTCCGGTGACGGAAACGGCGGGCAGCGAGTGGATGGTGCAGCGACCGAGCAACTGCCTGAGAGCAAGGGGGAGTTCCGCCCCGTCCAGTGCCGTGCGGGTGGCGAGGCCGAGGACACGGGCCGGGGCGTCGACCAGATCGTGGGTGTCGGCCCGCTCGATCCACGTCGAACGGCCCCCGGCCGCTGAGACCGCCCGGCTCAGCTCCCCCGCCAGAAGCCGTGCGGGCGCCCGCAGCAGGAACTCATCCACCGTGCTCCCGCCCAGCGGGTGGGTCTGGAGCGTGAGGATGTCCACCCGGTGCCGGGCGAGGGCGGCGCACACCACCGCCAGACTGCCGGGGGTGTCCCGCACCGTGGTCCGCATCTGCCACAGCACCGTGCCCCCGCCGGGCGCCGCCTCCCCCGTACCGGCCGCCTGACCCGCGCCCGGGGCCGCGTCCGGGGCCGCCCGGGTGGCGGCCTTGGGCCCTGCGCCCAGACCCGTACGCGCGCCGGGGTCCGCGCCCGTGCCGGTATCGTCGCGCGGTGGCGGCGCGTGGCTGTGGCGGCGGGCCCACCAGGTGTGGAACCCGGCCGTCATGGCCAGCACCAGGGCCGAGACGATCAACAGGTACGGCCCGCCCGGCTGGTGACCGATCAGGTTCGCGACGGCGTCGGCCACCGCGACCGCGGTGAACAGCGCGGCCAGCTCGGTCATGTCCCGCCGCCAGTGGTGGCGGCGGGCGGACTTCGAGGATGTCGTATCAGTCATGCACCCACTCTGACCGAGTGGTGTTGCCTGATCACGAACACCCTGTGACCGATGGGTTACATGCGAATCTGATCCCTTTCAGGTTGTTTTCGGCCATTGGTTCCAGGCGTGGAACGATCCTCACCCGCGTGGGGCGCCCGCCTTCCACGCCACCGCCAGCCGCTTCGCCTGGCGGACCAGCTGAGAGGCTCCGCCGCGTGCGGCGGTCTCCGCGAGCCCGGGTATCTCCTCGGCCGCCGTCGCACCGCAGTGTTCGACGCACTCGGCGGCCACGGCGAGCAGGTCACCCGCCCCGCGCGGAGCCTTCTCGTGCGCCAGCACCCCGGGCAGCACCCCGGTCAGTACGCGGAGCACCGTCCGGTACGCCCCGGTGACGGCGGCGGTGCGAACGGAGTCGGCGAGGCGGGTGGGCTTGGTCAGCCCGCAGTCGAGCAGGGCCGCCACCTGCTCCCCGAGCAGTACCGGGTCGAGCCTCCGCTGGGTGGCGAGGATCAGCAGGGCGTCCACCGCGGCCAGCCGCTCTTCGGGATGCCGGGCACCCAGCCCGTACGCCACCGTCAGATGAAGGGCCTCACCCGCGGGGCCGTCGAGCTCGGCGAGCAGGGTGAGCGGCTGGACGGCGTCCCGTATCTCCTCGACCACGTTGTTCGCCGTGTTCGGCAGCAGCCAGGCGGCCAGGGTCTCGGCATCCTCCGGAAGGGTGGCGGTCCAGTGCTCCGGGTGCTCGCGCCAGTGGTAGCACGGGTGATGCGCCGGGATCTGCGGCCGCCCGAGCCAGTGGAAGGAACGCGGGAAGACCTCCTCGATGAACGGGCTCTCCTTGGTGGCCATCAGGATCCGGCGCGATCGCTCGACCGTCTGCCCACGCCGGGTCTTCTTCTCCAGATCGAAGCGGTACACCTCCGCGAGTGGCCGGTCGGCCCGCAGCCAGGCGGCCAGCCGGTCGCCCTCGGGCATCTCCAACCGCTCGGCCGCCGCCGCGACGTCGTGCTGCTCACGGCGCCGTACGCGCAGCATGGCCTGGGCGAAGTCGGCCTCGCCGGGCCGGAACCCGAGCCGCTGGTACTCCCGCAGCCGCTCGACCAGCACGGCGGCGTCGAGTGAACCGGTGTGCCAGGTGGGGACCGCCAGCAGGAAGGGGAGGCCGCCGGTCAGCGCCGCGTCGGCGGCCTCCCACACCCTGGCTCGCAGAATTCCCTGGAACGCGGCGTGGGCACAGGTCCCCGTACCGGTCCAGGAAGCACGCTCCTGCGCCACGACCTGTGGCGAGAGGCGTCCGAGCAGGGTGGCCAGGACCGGCTCGATCCCGTCCGCCGAGCGGAGCTGCTGCAGCGTCCAGTCCCGTGGCTCGCTCCGCCACGATTCCTCGTTCATCCACCACTCGCCCGCCAGCGCGTCGCGCAACGCGCAGGTCAGCCCCGGCCGGTCGGCATTGGCGTGGCGCACCAGGCCGTCCAGCGCGCGTTCGAAGACCGACACGTCCGGCGCGGACGAGCGCACCAGAACCACCACGTCCTCGACCAGTTCGGGAAGCGTCGCGGGTGCCGGGCCGAGGCGCCGGGCGACGGGCGCGGGGGGCAGCACCTCCTCGTACGGCTCCACGTCCCGCTGTCCGGCCGCCGGAGCGCCGAACACCTCGGCCACCAGCGCGCGGTGCGCCGGGCCGAGCAGCGAGGCCGACAGGGCGAGCTCCTCCCGCACCGCGGGTCCGGCGGCGGACAGATGACGGCCCACGAGCTTGAGCGCCCGCTCCTGGACGTCGATGTCCTCGTGCTCGAAAGCACTGGCCACCACGGGCAGCAGCTCGCCGGCCGCCGACGGATCACGGCGCAGCACCTTGCCGAGCAGTACGAGCTGGGAGCGGACCAGCTTCTTCTCGGTGCGGAACAGCACGGCCGCCGAGACCTCCGCCAGCGTCCGCACCGAGAGCTCACCGCGCTCGTCCAGCCGGCCGAGTACCTGCTGGGCGTGAGCTGCCACGGTGGACATGGCGTCCGAGGCCATCCCGATCCAGTCCGCGGCCCGTTCTGCCTCTTCCTGCCCGGTCAGCGCGAGGAGCCGCAGCACACCGAGGAAGAAGCGCTGATCACCGGGCTTTCCGCCACGCAGCAGCCGGGTCACGCAGCCGTCGACGAGCACCTGGCGCTCCAGCAGGCCCTCTTGGGGGAGCGTGGCCAAGGTGGCGTCCCAGCGGCCCGGGTCGTCCGTCTCGTAGGCCCAGAGCATCTGCGGCGGCAGCTCCTGCACATCGAAGATCCGCGGCAGCAGCTGTGAGGCGAACGGGTCGGCGCGGAGCACGTCGATGAGCGGCCTCCTCTTCTGCCGCCGCCACTGGAACGAGGAGACCGACTCGAGCCAGCCCCGTACGAACCCCTCCGTCGTGGGCACCGGGCACTGCGACTTCAGCACCAGCCGGTGGATCAGGTCGTAGGTCATCTCCGCCGTCGCCGGCCGGGCCGCCAGCCGGTGCGCGACATCGCCGAGCCACGCCGGGTCACGGTCCGCCAGGGCCGCGACGACCAAGGGGAAGGGGGCGCGGTCCCACACCAGGTCCCGGCCGCTGATCCAGGTGGCGCACGCCGCTGCCCCGGTGTGACAGCCCGCACCGGCCACCAGCAGCGGCTTGATGAGCGTGCGCTGCTTGTCCCACTCCCAGCCCCGCTTCTCCTTGCGGAGGGCCTTCAGCTCGACCAGAGCGGCCCGGCGCTCCGCCTGGTCCATCCGGGCCAGCAGACCCGGCAGCTCATGCGTGCGCGACTCCCGCACGGCCGTCATCAACTCGCTCATCGCGCCCCCCCGGCGACGAGCGCCCCGCGCCGGACCATGCGGACGGCCAGCGCGTGCTTGCACGGGCCACGCCGTCCCCGGTGGTCCGCCCACCACTTGCAGGTACAACTCAGCACGCCGTCCTTCTCCCTCACCTGGTACCGATGGTCGCCCGAGGTCACGGCCGCCATGTCCGTGCCGAGTGCGACCGCGCCCGATCCGGCCAGTTGCCGGGCCGCCACCAGGCGCGGATTATGACGCTCGGCCCGGTCCGCGTCGTACGGCAGCTCGCGGTGGAAGTACGCCGCGTCCGCGAGGTCGTAGCCGACCCGGCCCGCTGTGCCGAGCCGGGTCAGCGCCGCCCTGACCCGTTCCACCGTGAGACCGGACTGGGCCGCCAGATCCGCGGGGTCGATCCGGGGCTCCCAGGCCAGCAGCACCGAGACCAGCTCGGCGTCGGCCGCCGCGTCGTCGGTGGCCAGCGCGTCCAGAACCCCGCCCTCGCCCGAGAAGCCGCGCGCGGCATCCGGCGAGAGCGTCAGCGTGAGGCGCATGCCCGGAAGCACGACTTCCCAGGCACTCGCGGTCGCGGCCCCGTCGCCGACCGGCCCGTACACCCGCAGGGAGGTGGCGTGGCGCAGCACCCGCTGCAGCGCGACCAGCCGTTCGGGCCCCGGCAGGCAGACGGCCCCCGCCACCGGCCGGGTCGTCGGCCGGAGTGTCTTCCCGGCGGGCACCACCCACCGGGCGCCGCGCGAGGCATTGCCCGACGAACGCGGCAGCGAGCGGAGGAACCGCACCGCCTCGGCGGCCGGCAGTTCGGCCCGCAGATCGAATCCGGCCGATGCCACCTGCGCCTCCGCGAAGCCGCGCAGCCACCGGTCGGGCAGCGGCACCTTCTTCTCCATGACCGGGCCGTCCAGCGTGGTCACGGCCATTTCCTCCGGGCCCACCCGCAGATGCAGCGGATCGTCCCCCGATATCCGCGACAGCGCGTCCCGCAGCGGATTGTTGACATCCACGTTGGTGGTGCCGTGGTCCGTCCGCCCGCCGTCCAGCCCCTCCTGGAGCACATCGAGGCGCGCGTACACCCCGCAGCAGCCGGAGAACGACTCGAAGCGCAGACGGTCGCCGTTGCCCGTCACGACCGGGTCGAGCGACGAGGGAAGGGTGCGCTGGTAGTACCGCGTGGACGCCACGTCCGCCACGGCGAGCAGACCCCGGGCCGCGATCGCCGGAGAGGTGAGGAAGCCGGAGAAGAACCGGGGATGGGGCTCCGCGCCCCACGGCGTGAGCCCACCGGCAGTCTCCAGACCGAGGAGCGGCCCGGCCTGCGAGGAATGCAGCGCGGACGGGCGTGCGTAGGCCAATGCCTGAACGGATCGGGTCATGGGAAAACGGTAGGACCCACCACTGACAATCGGCCCCCGGACGGTGTGCGGGGGCCGGTCAGCGGTGGGCGGATCACTGCCCGACGTGCCCCGGCCGCAGCACCTTGGTGAACAGCACGGAACCGCCCTGGGCCCGCAGCCGCACGGTCAGCTCACCGCTGTCGCCGTCGATGTCGACCTCGCCGAAGTACTGAGGCGCCTCCATCGGCGACACGTTCGCCCGATCGGGCGCGCGCAGGAAGACGCGGTCAGGGCCGAAGGTCGCGTCAAGGGCGTTCGCCTGGAACTGGCCTGCCGCCAGCGGACCCGAGACGAACTCCCAGAACGGCGCGAAGTCCTTGAACGCCGCCCGCTCCGGCGCGTAGTGCTGGGCGGACGTGTAGTGCACATCGGCGGTCAGCCAGAGCGTGCCGGTGATCCGCCGGTGCTTGATGAACCGCAGCAGTTCCGCGATCTGCAGCTCACGGCCGAGCGGCTTCCCCGGATCGCCCTGCGCCACCGCCTCGAAGTCCGTGGCACCGTCCGTGACCACCAGGCCCAGCGGCATGTCGGCGGCGATCACCTTCCACACCGCACGGGACCGGGACAGCTCGTGCCTGAGCCAGGCGAGCTGCTCAGCACCGAGGATGCCCGTCGTGTCGTCGGGCTGCCGGCCGGGGGAGTTGGCGTTGCGGAAGGACCGCATGTCGAGGACGAACACATCGAGCAGCGGGCCGTGCCGGACCACCCGGTGCATCCGCCCCTCCCCGGACCGGGAACGCGGCGTCGGCACCGGGAAGTACTCGCGAAACGCCCGCATCGAGCGGGCCGCCAGCACGTCCACGTTCTTCTCCGTGTACCGGGCGTCGTCAAGGATCTGCCCGGGGTACCAGTTGTTGCGCACCTCGTGGTCGTCCCACTGGACGATCGAGGGCACCTGGGCGTTGAACGCACGGAGATTGTGGTCGAGCAGGTTGTAACGGAAGTTACCGCGGTACTCGCCAAGGGTCTCGGCGACCTTCGCCTTCTCCTCAGTGGTGACATTGCGCCAGATCCGCCCGTCGGGCAGCGTCACGCTCGGCTCGATCACCCCGTCCGCGTAGATGGTGTCACCGCTGCACAGGAAGAAGTCCGGGTCGAGGCGGCGCATCTCGTCGTACACCGCGTAGCCGCCGATGTCCGGATTGATACCCCAGCCCTGCCCCGCGATGTCGCCGGACCACAGGAAGCGCACCCCGTCGCGACGCCGGGCGGGCGCCGTCCGGAAGGTCCCGTGCACCGGCTTCCCGGTGCGGCGGGGGTCATGGGGATCGGCGAGGGTCACCCGGTAGTGCACCTGCTCGCCCGGCGGCAGCCCGTACAGCGGTGTCGTCCCGGTGAAGTCGGAGCCGGGGCCGACGAGCGGCCCGTGCCAGGTGCGGGCCCGCCGGAACGACTCCGTCGCAGACGTCTCCACGGTCATCCGGGCCGGGCGGTCCGACCGCACCCAGACCAGCGCGGACGAGGAGGTGACATCGCCCACCTGCACACCCCACTGCGCGCACGGTCGGCCGGACAGCGCGAAGGCGGGAGCGGCGGCGCCCACCGCGGGGAGCGTGAGCGCGGCCGGTACGGCGAGCGAACCGCGCAGCACACTGCGGCGGGCGGGGATCGGGGAGGGGGGACGGTTCGGCATCGAGGCGCCTCCGGGGCAGCGGTCAGCGGAGCGGACGGGTGGCTCGTCGGACGCTCCCACCCTCGTGCCCTGCGGCGGCGTGCGCGCCAACCTCAGATGAACACCCGGCACCGCCGAGAATCGGCCAGCAGCCGCACCCCCGTCTCGATCTCGTGCGGAGCCAGGTGGGCGTAGCCGAGGACCAGACGGACGGCCCCGTCCTCGTGTGTCACGCCGCCACAGGCACTGAGCGGCCGCAGGGCGATTCCGGCCCCGGCCGCGCGCGCCAGGAAGACCGGCTCGGGACCGTACCGTTCGGGCAGCTCGGCGATGGCGTGGAGGCCGGCGGCGATTCCGCTCACCTCGGTGCCGGGGAAGTGTTCCGTCAGCGCCGACGTGAGGGTGTCCCGGCGCTCGCGGTAGGCGCGCTGACAGCGGCGCAGCTGCCGGTCGTAGCCTCCCCGGACGATGAGATCGGCGAGGACCGCCTGGTCGACGGCCGGATTGCCCAGGTCCATCGTGCGTTTGCGGGCGATGATCTCCTCAGTCATCGCCGCGGGCGCCAGGAGCCAGCCCAGGCGCAGTCCGGGGGCCAGTGACTTGCTGACGGAACCGGTGTAGGCGACGTGTTCCGGATCGAGCCCCTGGAGCGCTCCGACGGCTGCCCGGTCGTAGCGGAAGTCACCGTCGTAGTCGTCCTCGACGATCAGCCCGTCCACCTCGCGGGCCCAGTCCAGAAGCCGGTTGCGACGCCGTGCGGAGTAGGCGATTCCGGTGGGGAACTGGTGCGCGGGCGTGGTGACGACCGCGCGTACGCCCGAGCGTACGAGGGGTTCGGCCGCGAGGCCCTCGGCGTCGAGCGGCAGACCGACCGCAGTGATCCCCGCCGACGCGAACAGCTCGCAGTGCTCGGGACTTCCGGGAGCCTCCACCCCGACGGCCCCCATGCCCCGCCCGTGCAGCGCGAAGCCCAGCAGCGTCATCGCCTGTGCCACTCCGGAGCACACCACCAGGCGTTCCGGATCGGCGGCCACCCCGCGACGCCGGGACAGCAGCGCGGCCAGGGCGTCCCGCAGAGCCGGCAGTCCGCGGGGATCGGGGTAGCCGAGCGAGGCGTGCGGCAGCCGCGCGAGCACCGAGCGGTGCGCGGCGGCCCAGGCGGTGCGCGGGAACAGCGACAGATCGGGCGTGCCGGGCCGGAAGTCCACGCGTACGCCCGGGGCGCGCGGAGCCCTGTCGCGGGCCCCGAGGGCCGGAGCCCGGACCGATTCGCTCACCCACGTGCCCGCACCGCGTCCGCTGCGCAGATAGCCCTCGGCCGTGAGCTGCTCGTACGCCTCGGTGACCAGCCCTCGCGACACCCGCAGATCGGCGGCGAGCGCCCGGCTCGACGGCAGCCTGGTGCCCGGAACGAGACGGCCGGAGCGCACGGCCTCCCGCAGGGCCGACTGCAGCGCACGGCCCCGGCGACGGGCGGGTGCCTCGGCGGCGGGGAGCAGCAACTCCCAGGCGGCGGAACCGAAGCCGCCGTTCCGCGCGCTGTCCGCCCGCGCGCCGTCCATCGGCGGGCCGGTCGCCGGATTGGTCCCCGAAGACGTCATGGAAGTGGACCTTAACCCGGTCCGCCTGGCTGCCTAGCGTCGGTCCCATGAACGTCAACTCGCTGCGCGGGGCGCTCCTCGCGGCCTTCGCCTGCGTCCTCGTGGGCGCCTCCTTCACCGCCAACAGTGTCCTGGGCGACTATCCGTACGCGGGCGGCCAGGCGTTGCGCTACGGTCTGGCGGCACTCCTGCTCGTACCGGTTCTGGTCCGCGACGGCCGGTCCCGGCCGCTCGCCGCGCTGCGGACCCTCACTCCGCGTCAATGGGGGCGGCTCGCGCTGCTGTCGGCGGTCGGCATGGTGGGCTTCAACCTGGCGGTGCTCGGCGCGGAACGATCGGCGGAACCGGCCGTTCCCGGGGTGTTCGTCGGGTGTGCGCCGATCGTCGTGGCCGTGCTCGTACCGCTCGTGGACGGCCGCAGGCCCACCCGCACGGTGCTGTTCGCGGCCGGACTGGTCGCCTCGGGGGCGTTCACCGTCCAGGGGTGGGGCCGCACAGACCTGGCGGGCATCCTCTGCTCTGCGGGCGCCCTGGCGGGCGAGGTGGGCTTCGCCGTTCTGGCGGCGCCGGTGCTCCGCCCGCTCGGGCCGGCACTGCTCTCTGCCGTCGTGTGCGGTGTCGCGGCCGTCGAATCGGTGGGGCTCGGCGTGGTCCTGGACGGCGGCGGCGTGCTGCGGACACCCACCGGGGCCGAGGCGGTCGCGCTGCTCTGGCAGGCAGGCGTGGTCACCGTCGTCGGATTCGTCTGCTGGTACATGGGCATGCAGCGCATCGGCACCGAGCGGGCCACCCTCTTCTCCGGTCTGATCCCGGTCTCCGCCGCCCTCACCGCACCGCTCGTCGGCGCCGGTTCCTACGGACTGGCCCAGGCCTGCGGCAGCCTGCTCGTCGGGCTCGGCGTCGCCCTGGGATCAGGAGCCCTGGCCCGGCGCGCGACGCCACGCGGTCCGGATACGGCGACCGGCGTGAACTCAGCGGCTGGTGTCGAGGATGACCCGGGCCACCAGAGCCGGATCGTCGTTCATCGGCACATGACCGCAGCCGGGCAGACGGACCAGCCGGGCGTCGGGGATGGTGTGCTTGGCCCTGATTCCCTGCCGCCTCAGCAGTATCCGGTCCCGGCTGCCCCAGGCCACGGTCACGGGTAGCCCCGGCACGTCGTGGGTGAAAGCGGCGTTCCGCCCGGCGGCGAGCGTCTGGTCGAATCCGGCGGCCTGCCGCAGCGCGCAGGTCTCCGCGACGACGGCCTCGGGTGAACGACGGCCGGGCCGGGCGTAGATGCTGCTGGTCAGCACGGTGCGTCCAGCCCTGCTGCGCGAGAGACGGCCGATCAGCGCAGGCGGCATGGCCCGCGCGGCCCGCCGCATGGCCCGCAGCGTGCCGAACGCCAGGCGCCGCTCGCTCTCGGTCCAGAACCCGCCGGGCGACAGCGCGGTCACCGACCGCACCAGTTCCTGCCGCCCGAGCTCCAGGGCCAGCAGACCGCCCAGTGAATTGCCCGCCACATGCGGCCGCTCCAGGCCCATCTCCGCGCAGAACGCGTCGAGCACCGCGACCACGGTCGGCAGGTTGTACGTCAGCCCTTCGGGAAGCTCCGGTGACGTGCCGAAGCCAGGCAGGTCGACAGCTATGACATCGCGCTCCGCGGAGAGCGCGGACAGTACCGGGGACCAGGCCTGATGGTGGTGGCCGATGCCGTGGAGCAGAAGCAGCGGCTCGCCCGTACCGGTCCGCTCGTATGCCACGGAGACGGTCCGGGGCCCATGAGGCGATTCGACGCTGAACGAGACCGTGCTGACCATGCTGGGCTCCCGGGGTGATCCGGCATGAACGGGCCATGCCTGAGGGCGGCTTAGACGTCTCGTCAACAACAATTACCGTCGAGTAGCCCACAGTTCAAGGGGGTGTCCGGCCCGCGCTGGACAGGGTGGGGTGCGTGGGCTGGGATGGGGGAGTGACAGCCGAGACCGCAGCCGATGTCTTCGAGAGCCACCGCCCCGTCCTCACCGGCGTCGCGTACCGCATGCTGGGCCGGATCACCGATGCTGAGGACGTGGTGCAGGAGGCCTGGCTCCGCTGGTCCGCCGCGCCGCGCGAGGACGTCCGCGAACCGCGCGCCTTCCTCGTGACGATCGTCACCCGCCTCGCCGTCGACCGGCTCAGGCAGGTGCGGTCGCGGCGCGAGGCGTACGTCGGGCCATGGCTGCCGGAGCCGGTCGTCACCGACTTCGGGCCCGCCGTGCCCGACACCGCGGAACGGGCCGTGCTGGCCGACTCCGTATCGGTTGCCGTGCTCGTCGTCCTGGAGTCCCTGTCGCCCCTGGAGCGGGCCGTCTTCGTGCTGCGCGAGGCGTTCGGCTTCCCGTACGCGGAGATCGCCCTGGCTCTCGACCGGAGCGAGGGTGCCGTGCGTCAGCTGGCCGGGCGCGCGCGACGCCACGTGGAGGAGCGCAAGCCGCGCTACGACGTCGACCCGGCCCAGTGCCGTGACCTCACCGAACGGTTCCTCGCCGCGGCGGCGGGCGGGGACATCGAGGAACTGCTGACGCTGCTCGCGCCCGATGTGCGGCTCGTCGGGGACGGCGGTGGGAAGTCCAAAGCTCCGCTGCGGATCATCGACAGCGCCGACAAGGTCGGCCGCTTCCTCCTCGCGGTCACCCGTGAACAGGCCGGGCGTCTGGAATCCCGGATCCTGGAGCTCAACGGAAGTCCCGCTCTGCTGGTGTTCGTGGGCGGCGAGGTCGACTCGGTCGTACACCTGGGCATCAGGAGCGGAGTCGTGCACTGCGTGTATATCGTGCGCAACCCTGACAAGCTCATGCACGTCGCCACCCTTCCGCGGTCATAGCCCCTCGCGTCGCCACGTTCGAAGCCCCATGTCCTGCCGGTCGTGGGGCTTTGTGCTGCGCGCGCCTCACGGCATCACGAACGTCCTGTGAACGCTCTGCGGCAGAGCTTCGTTCCGCTGCGTGACCGACGGAGGATTGGTCTTGACCAAGGGTGTGTACCGTCCTATGGTCTCACCGTTAAGACAGGAACCTTTAATAAATAACGTCGCGGAATAGCCGCTGGGCGATTGCGGAGGACAGGGTGGGGACCACGCAGCTGGAATCGGTGCAGGAGCCGAAGTACTGGCACCTCAAGACCGTGCTCAGTGACGCACTCGACTCGGACTTTGCGGTGGGTGAGATCCTGCCCAACGAGCGCGAGCTCGCCGCCCGCTTCGGAGTCGCGCGGGCCACGCTCCGGCAGGCTCTGGAGCAGCTCGAACTCGAAGGAAGGCTCCAGCGCCGCCGCGGCGTCGGTACGACTGTCGCCCCGCCGCGCGTCGGCGTGGCCGTATCCACGGCGCAGCGGGACTGGACCGGCGACGGTGCGGCGGAGGCTTGGCAGGCGGTCGACGCCACAATGGCCCCTGCCCCGCTCCCGGTCGCGTCCGTGCTCGAAGTGGACGCCGATGAGCCGCTGCACGTCGTACGCCGGATCCGGTCGACCCACGGCCAGACGGTCGCGGCGGAATTCCTCTACGTTCCGTCGGCCTCCGTGCCCGAACTCTCCGCGATCGACGCACCGTCCGGGCCCGCCCGCGCCCGCGCCGTCCTGCGCGAGCTGCACCGTCTCGGTCTCGACGGGCAGGACCGCTCCGTCGAACTGGGCTCGGCACGGGCGGAGGACGCCAAGGAGCTCGACCGGCTTCCCGGCGCTCCCGTACTGGTCGTCACCACCCGCTACCTGGTGGCGGGCGGGACCGCCGCGCTCTCCGTCGCCACGTACCGGGCCGACACCTGCCGGCTCACCTTCGGCGACGCGGGCGACGTGGAGATCAGCCACCCCGGCCCGGAGCGCCAGGCCTCCTGACCCGAACCGGGTGGCCCGCCCACACTGTACGGCCCGTCGCGCTCAGCGGCGGGCCGTCACCGTTCCCTCCACCGCGAACAACTGCTCCTCCACATGGTCGAGGGCCAGCCGCAGCGCACCGGTGGCCACCGCAGCCTCACCGAGCAGCGACAGCGTGACCCGCGGAGGCCGGAGGCAGTAGCGGGCCAGCTCGCTTCGGAGCGGGTCGAGCAGGTCGTCGAGGCCGGTGGCCCAGCCGCCCACCACGACGAGCTCGGGGTCCAGCGCCAGGACCAACGCCGCGACATCGTGCACCAGGCGCTGGATGAACCGCTCGACCGCGGCCTGCGCCCGGACATCGCCCTGCCGGGCCTGCGCGAACACATGGGCCACGGCCGGCTCGTCCAGCGGGTCCAATGGGGTATCCGTCGTGGACAGCAGCCGTTCCGGAGTCGCCTCCCGTCCGAGCAGATGCAGCGCTCCGATCTCGCCCGCCGCGCCGCCGAAGCCGCGGTGCAGCCGCCCGCCGATCAGAGATCCGGCCCCCGGGCTCAGCCCCGCCAGAACGAACACGATGTCGTCGGACTCGGTGGCCGCTCCCTTCCAGTGCTCCGCGACCGCCGCCGCATTGGCGTCGTTCTCCACCAGAACGGGGCAGCGGAAGGAACGCCTCAGCCGCTCTCCCAGTGCCAGCCCCGTCCAGCCCGGCAGCGCTGTGCCCAGCCGCACCGTCCCGTCCGCCTCCACGATGCCGGGGCTCCCGACCCCCACCGCGCGCAGACTGCTCCGCGCGACCCCGGTCCGCCGCAGAACGTCGGCCACCACGGCTCTGACCTTGTCGAGCCGGTCGTCGGCGGACGCGGTCTCCGACACCTCACGGGCACCCGCGCCGATGATCCGGCCGTCCAGCCCCGAGAGCAGCGCGGAGACGCGGTGGGGGCCGATCTCGATGCCGAGCAGATGTCCGGCCTCGGCACGGAACCGGAACCGGCGCGCAGGCCGTCCCTGGCGTCGGGTCTCGCCCCCGTCAGGTGCCGACTCAACGACCAGCCCGGCCTCGAAGAGCCCCTCCATGACCCCCTCGACCGTCGGCCGGGACAGGCCGGTGATCCTGGTCAGGTCCGTCAGAGTGGGGGAGTCCGCACCGCGCAGCGCGTGCAGCACCACTGCGGAATTGATGCGTCGCAACAGTGACGGATCCCCGCCGGTCAGCCGGCCCACGGTGTGTCCTCCCAGCTCAAGCGCATGTCAGGCGGATGGTACTCGCTGGCCGGCCGCCGGGCGACCACAGGATGCGACGGGTTCCGAGCGGGTTGCCTCAGCCCGGGGCGACGAACCCGGATTCGTACGCCGCGATCACTGCCTGGGTGCGGTCCCTCGCCCCCAACTTGGCCAGTACGGAGCTGACATGGGTCTTCACGGTCTGAACGCCGACCACGAGCTTGGCGGCGATCTCCGCGTTCGACAGACCACGGGCCATGAGCCGGAGGACCGCGGACTCCCGCTCGGTGAGAGCCGCCCGCTCCAAGGCGGCGCGCGCCTTGCCGGTCCCGTATGCGGCGGCGAGCTGCCTGACCGCCGCCGGAAAGAGCAGGGACTCGCCCTCGGCGACCAGACGCACCGCATTCACGATCTCGGTCGGCCGGGCCCTCTTGATGAGGAAACCGTCAGCACCGGCACGCAACGCCTCGTAGACATACTCGTCGTTCTCGAACGTCGTCACCACGAGGATCTTCGGCGGATCTGGAACCGTGCGCAGCACCACGCGCGTGGCCTCGATCCCGTCCATCAACGGCATCCTGACATCCATGGCCACCACGTCGGGACGCAGCTGACGCAGCAGCGGGATCACGGCGGCGCCGTCACCGGCCTCGCCCACGACCTCGATATCGGGCTGAGCATCGAGAATTGCCCGCAACCCCGCACGGACGAGAGGTTCGTCGTCTACCAGAAGTACGCTGACCGCCATTGGCACAGACTAGGGGGTAGCGAGTCGCCCGGGACGTGTCCCCCGGCCACGATCCGCCGACGCCCCGCCGAGGAGTCCGTTCTCCGGGCGGGTGCTGGGAGTTACAGAGCGATCCGCAGCCCGTTCAGCGGCAGGACCGCCTGCACCCGCCATTCCCCCTCGTACGGGCCGGTTGTGGCTCTTCCGCCGAGCAATGCCGCCCGCTCCCGGATGCCACGCAGCCCGCTCCCACCGCCCAGGTCGGCAGAGGTGTCCGTGAGCGGATTCGTGACCTCCAGCTCCAGACGCCCCTCGGCGACGGCGATCCGCACACGGACAGGGACCGACCCCGCATGTCTCAGCACATTGGTGAGGGACTCCTGGAGGATCCGGTACCCCTCGCGGGAGATCGCGCCCGGAACCTGTCCCAGCGGACCCGACATGTCCGCGTCGATCTTCGCCCCCGAGCCGCGCGCGGAGTCCAGGAGCCGGTCCGCCTCCACGAGCGTCGGACGCTGCCCCACCGGTGCCTCCGACTCGCGCAGTACCCGCAGAACCCGCTCCAGATCATCGAGCGCATCCCGGCCGGTCTCCTCGATGGCTGCGAGGGCGCGCTCGGTGAACACGGGATCCCCTGCCGCACGAGCCGCACCGGCCTGCACGACTGCCACCGTCAGCGCGTGGCCGATCGAGTCGTGCAGCTCACGGGCGATGCGATTACGTTCCAGCAACTGCTCGGTGCGCTCCTCCAGAGCCGTCAGACGCTGTACCGGTGAGGGCCCGAGGAGCCACCGGGCAGTGGCGGTGACCAGGCGGCCGGTCGTCACGATGAGGGGGAGCAGCACCAGGAGGGGCACCGGTGCGAGCAGGCCGAACCACCAGTGCGGTTCCCATCCGCGGATCAGCCAGTCATCGCTCGGGGCTCTCCCGAAGGCAGTGAGAACCAGATCCGTCGCGCTCGCCGGTAGCCACACTGTGGCGTACCAGATCGGAGCGGCGAATATCAGACGCATCTCCAGCCACAGCACGGTTCGCCAGCGGTCGGCCCATGAGCCCGCCGACGCCGCGGAGATGGAAGGATCGGCTCTTCCGCGATCGTCCGGCGCGAGCAGCAGCTGTGCCTGCACTCCTTCCGCGAGCCGCATCCCAGGCAGCAGGCCCACCGGCACGGCGAAGAGCATGGGCATCCACGGCGAATCCGGCGAGATGAAGACCCACACGCTGTAGCCCGCACCCGGAATGAGCAGATGAAGCCATCGGGTGTAGGTGACAGACCTGGCGAGCGGTTGCAGGAGGCGGGACATGTGGCCATCGTGCCAGCCCGGCAGGCCACGGTGGCTCCCCCATGAGAGGGAGAAGAACCCCACTGGCGGGTGAGGCGGACCCCCCGGCGCCGACGCGAGGCTGAGGACATGACCAGCATCGACGTCCAAGCACTCACCAAGCTGTACGGAACGACGCGCGCCGTGGACAACCTCACGTTCAGCGTGCGTCCGGGACGCGTCACCGGATTCCTGGGCCCCAACGGCGCAGGCAAGTCCACCACCATGCGACTCGTTCTGGGCCTCGACCGGCCCACCGGTGGTAGCGCCACGATCGGCGGGCAGTTCTATGCCCAGCTCGGTGAACCGCTGCGCCGGGTGGGCGCACTGCTGGATGCCCAGGCCGCCCACGGATCGCGGACCGCGCGGAACCACCTGCTGGCACTCGCGGTCAGCAACGGCATCGCTGTGCGAAGAGTGGAGGAAGTCCTTGAGGAGGCCGGGCTCAGCCGGGTCGGCGGTGCTCGCATCAAAACCTTCTCGCTCGGCATGCGGCAGCGGCTGGGCATAGCGGCTGCCCTGCTGGGAGACCCGGAGGTGGTGATGCTGGACGAGCCGTCGAACGGCCTCGATCCGGAAGGCATCATCTGGATCCGTGAGCTGATGAAGCGGCTCGCCCGCGAAGGGCGCACGGTCCTGGTCTCCAGCCATCTGATGAACGAGACTTCCTCGTTTGCCGACCACCTGGTGATCCTCGGCCGGGGGAGGCTCCTTGCTGACGTGCCGATGCAGGAGTTCCTGGACTCCCGCAGCAGCCCCAGGGCCCGGGTGCGTACGACCGAGCCCACGCGGCTGTGCGACCTGCTGACCCGCAAGGGCTACGCCCCGGCGCAGGGCGACGACGGCCGCTGGACCATCGAGGGGGCGAAGGCGGGGGAGATAGGCGCGATCGCCGCCGCCGCAGGCATTCCGGTCCTGGAACTCACCGACGAGCAGGCCACATTGGAGCAGGCCTACCTCGACCTCACCGCCAACGACGCGGAATTCGCGTCAGCGTCGACCCCATCCACTCACCACCAGGAGGCCTGACCATGTCGACTACCGCAGTGCTGCGTTCCGAATGGATCAAGATGAGATCGCTCCGCTCCGCGGCGGGATCGCTGATAGCCGTCCTGGCCGTGACACTCGCCGTCACGTTGCTCGTCTTCCCGACCGTCGGCCAGGCCGAGGCGGACAACGCCGACGCGGATCCGGTCTTCGGTGCCTTCTACGCACTGAACTTCGGCCAGCTCGCCGCCATCAGTTTTGGCGCGACCGCGCTGTCCTGCGAATTCGTCAACAGTGCCCTGCGGATATCGCTCGCCGCCGTCCCGCGCAGAACCCTCTTCTACACCGCGAAAATCGCGGTCGTCGCGGGGGCGGCCGTCGTCGTCGGCCTGGTCACGAGCTTCAGCACGTTTCTGGTGGGCCAGCTGTTCATGGGCGAGTACACGATCGGCCTGGGAGATCCGGGCGCTCTGCGGGCGGCGTTCGGCGGAGGGATCTACCTCGCGCTGATGGCACTCTTCGCGGCCGGTCTGACCGCACTGCTGCGCAGCGCCGTGGCTGTACTCAGTCTGCTCATCCCGTTCGTGCTCATCGTCCCGTTCGTGATCGGCGATGTCGCGGCCGGTGTCGCGGACTATCTGCCGGACCGCGCGGGGCAGGTGGTGCTTCATCAGAGTCCGCAGGGAAGTCTCGGGCCGTGGGGCGGCCTCGCGGTGACAGCGGCCTGGGCGCTGGCCGCCCTGCTCGCTGGCTGGTGGTCGGTACGGCGCAGGGACGCGTAGCCAACTGCCACGGTGCGCCGTGTCACACAACGGCGGTGCGGCGCAGGGGCGTATAGCCCGGACCGCCGCAGCGCCCTTACTGCACACGGCAGCTGAGGTCATCTCAATCCCGAGCGGGAGAGGCTTGTCAGTGCCGGACGGTTTACTGGCGGCATGACCACCGCACATCACCTCCGCCTCATCGAAGCGATGCGTACCGCGGAGTTTCCCGCGGAACGCATCCGGTCCGGCTCGGGAACCAGCGGACCGGGCTATCACAGGATGTCGCTGCACGCGGATGTCGATCACTGGGACGAGGACGAGGTGCGCGGACTGGAGCACCGCGCGCAGTGCCTGGCAGAGCATGACGCACTGCTGGTTCTGCTCACCGGACACTGGGGCGAGCCGCAGATGATCAGCCTGTGGAGTGCCCAGGAGCGGATGGCCACCGGGGAGGAGACCCCGGAGGCATGGGCCGAGACGGTTGCGGGGTGCGAGTACCTCCAGTTGTGGAGGATCGAGGACCGGTGGGTGGCTCTTGGGCTCTGCCTGGAGGAAGACGGGCCCGGTTGCGAGCTGTGCGTGGTGGTGACGGAGATCGATCCACCGTGAAACCAGAGGCGGCGGTTCGTCGCCGGGAAGGAGGAAACGGAACACCAGGGCCCGCGGGCAGGGGACTTCAGGGTGCTTCGGGGGTGGAAGCGGTGTCCTGCTCGACACGGGCGAGCAAGCGACCATACTCCTCCGCCATGGTCTGAACGGTCCAGTGAGCGTTCAGACCACTGGGATTGGGCAGGACCCAGACACGCGCGCCGCCGATCGTGTGGTCCTGCGGACCGATCCGCGCGGTGCGCCTGCCGAAGGCTGTGCGGTAGGCCGTGACGCCCACGATCGCCAGCCACTGCGGCCGCAGACTCTCAACCTTGGCCGCGAGGATTCTCCCGCCCTCCCGGTACTCCTCGTCGGACAGCTCGTCCGCGCGAGCGGTGACCCGGGCGACCACATTGGTGATGCCGAGACCGTGTCGCAGCAGTTCGGTCTGCTCGGCGGGATTCAACTGACGGGGGGTGAAGCCGGACCGATGGAGAACAGGCCAGAAACGATTGCCGGGGTGGGCGAAGTGGTGGCCAGTGGCCCCTGTCGTCAGGCTCGGATTGATTCCGCAGAACAGCACACGCAGGCCGCCCGTGACCACATCGGGAACGGTGCGGTCACGGGCGGCCTGGCGCTCTTCGGGCGTCATCCGGTGAGAGGGAAGAGGCCGTCAGAGGATGGAGCCCGGGGCGTACGCGGCGGCTTCGGGGTGCTGCTTGATGATCTCCTCGATGCGCGAGACCACCGAGGTGACCTGGTTGCCGGCCGCACCGGTGAAGGAGAGTTTGTCGGCCATCAGCGCGTCGAGCTGCGCCCGGTCCAGCGGGATGCGGTCATCGGCGGCGAGCTTGTCGAGCAGCTCATTGCGCTCGGCGCCCTGTTCCCGCATGGCCAGGGCCGAGGCCACCGCGTTCTCCTTGATCGCCTCGTGGGCGACCTCGCGGCCGACGCCCGCGCGCACCGCGCCCATGAGGACCTTGGTCGTGGCGAGGAACGGCAGGTAGCGGTCCAGCTCACGGGCGACGACGGCGGGGAACGCGCCGAATTCGTCGAGCACCGTCAGGAACGTTTCCAGCAGACCGTCGAAGGCGAAGAAGGCGTCCGGGAGCGCCACCCGGCGGACCACGGAGCAGGACACGTCGCCCTCGTTCCACTGGTCTCCGGCCAGCTCGCCGGTCATCGACGCGTAGCCACGGAGGATCACCATCAGGCCGTTGACACGCTCGCAGGAGCGGGTGTTCATCTTGTGCGGCATCGCCGACGAGCCGACCTGGCCCGGCTTGAAGCCCTCGGTCACCAGCTCGTGCCCGGCCATCAGCCGGATCGTCTTGGCCACCGACGAAGGCGCGGCGGCCAACTGGACCAGCGCGGTGACCACGTCGTAGTCGAGGGAACGGGGGTAGACCTGACCGACCGAGGTGAAGGCCTGGGTGAAGCCGAGGTGCGCCGCGATGCGCTGTTCGAGGTCGGCGAGCTTGCCGGCGTCGCCGCCCAGCAGGTCCAGCATGTCCTGCGCGGTGCCCACGGGGCCCTTGATGCCCCGGAGCGGGTAGCGGGCCAGCAGATCCTCAAGCCGCCCATACGCCACCAGGAGCTCGTCGGCCGAGGTCGCGAAGCGCTTGCCGAGGGTGGTCGCCTGGGCGGCCACGTTGTGGGAGCGACCGGCCATGACGAGCTCGCGGTACTCGACCGCCAGCTTGCCGAGCCTGGCCAGGACCGCCACCGTGCGGTCACGCATCAGCTCCAGGGAGAGCCGGATCTGGAGCTGCTCGACGTTCTCCGTAAGGTCCCGCGAGGTCATGCCCTTGTGGACCTGCTCGTGGCCGGCGAGTGCGTTGAACTCCTCGATCCGGGCCTTGACGTCATGCCGGGTGACCTTCTCACGCTCAGCGATCGAGGCCAGGTCGACCTGGTCGACGACACGTTCGTAATCGGCCAGGGCGGCATCCGGCACCTCGATCCCGAGGTCCTTCTGAGCGCGCAGTACCGCCAGCCACAGCCGACGCTCCAGCTTCACCTTCTGCTCGGGGGACCAGAGGACGGCCAGCTCGGTGGAGGCATAGCGGCCGGCCAGGACATTGGGGATGCGAGGCTTCGCAGACACAGCAGTCACGTGTCCAGAGTTTACCTGCCGTCTGCAGCGGTTCTTCAGCGTCCGTCGCTGGTAAGGGCCTGGTCAGGGCGGCACCCTCGCTCGATGTGCGGAGTGCCGGCGGATCCTTGCCCGCCGTCCCGGCCCGCTCCCTGGTGCCAAGGGATCCGATGCAGCGGATCGGCGAGGTCGCCGGGATCGCGCCCGCGGGCGGCCGTGACCGTGAGCGCCCGGCCTCGACGGCGCCGGAATTCCGTTCCGCGGCTGTGTGCGTGGCCGACGTGCCGGGTCGGCCGGTGCCGGAGTCCGGATCATCGGAATCGTGCGGCCCCGCCGGATCCTCGCCGGTCCGTGTCTTTCCTGTCGCGCTGGCGAAGCGCTGGCCGTGGCCCCGGTGGACGCACAGCGGCTGGTCGCGGGTGCTGGTCCGGTCGTGGTGCACGGCCGGAGCCGGACCTGTTTCGCTGCTGTGGTCCGGGAGCGCGGCGTCCGTGCCCTCACCGGTGTCGTCGGATGAGGCTCACCTCCGGAAGGCGGTCACTCCCCGCAGGCAGGGAACACGCCAGCCGCAACGCAGGGCGGGGTTGGCCACCGCCCGGCCGTCGGCCGCGACGGAATGTACCTGTGGCCCCGTCTCCCGCACCGCACCGCACGGCACCGCAGCCCACCCGCCGAACCGTGTCCGGGGATCACACCCGGCCGTGTGGGAAATCGCCTGAGCAGGTTCACGCGGTCCGTGCCGCAGATCCTCGTACCGGCGCACCCGACGACGGCACCGCCGTGGGTCACGAGTCGCGCTGCGGGCCGGTGCCGCAATGTGGCGGGGCCCGGTCCCAGTAGGACGGGAGCGGGTGAGACATCCCCCCATGTGACGCGGACGGCGACGCCAGCCCGGCCGGACGTTGCCGGACACCATGTCTCTCCGTCACTTTCCGGCCACGGCCGGAAAGCCCCAGGCGCCGCCGCCTCTGGTCCGGCCGAAGCGTCGGCCGGGCAAGGTCCGGTGTGCCAGTCGTCTGGTTCCGGGCAGCGGCTCATGCCCCGCACCACCCGAGTCGGACATCGGGCGGCGGCGGGCAGCGCCGGTGTGACGGCCCGTGCGCGAAGGCGCTACGAGGAGGGCGTCGGGTCGACGCGGCGCCAGGCCGCCACGGGGCCGGGAGCGTCGCCGTCCTCAGGGGTGACCCAGAACGCCCGGCCCAGCTCGGAGCTGTACTGGGCTCCCGTACGTCCGTCCCCGGAGGAACGGCCGGTCAGCCGACGCCCGATCCACGGAATCAGGTGCTGACGGGCGAAACGGGCATCCTCGACGCGCCGGGTGGCCCACCCGGGCGGCACGGCGGCTGGCAACGGGGTCCGCCAGTCGCTCTCCGGCGGCAGCCCCAGCGCCTGCCAGACCGCCTCTGCCACCCTGCTGTGGCCGTCGGCCGTCAGGTGCAGCCGGTCGACGTCCCACAGCCGGGGATCTCCCAGCGCCGGTGCTCCGTACAGGTCGACGACCACCGCCCCGTGCCGGGCCGCCAAGTCGTCGACCAGGGAGAAAAGCTCCTCCATCCGCGGACGGAAACGCTCCATCACCGGTCCGTTGCGCCCTGGGCTCCGCATGAGCACGAGCGTTCCGCACGAGGGCGCGAGACGCTCCACCGCCTCTTCGAGGCGTCCGCGGACCATGCCCATGTCGCACTTGGGCCGCAGAGTGTCGTTGAGTCCGCCGACGAGCGTGACGACATCGGCGCGCATGGCCGCGGCCGCGTCGACCTGTTCGTCGACGATCTGGGCGATCAGCTTGCCCCGCACGGCGAGGTTCGCGTAGCGGAACCCCGGTTCGCGGGCGGCGAGCCGCCCGGCGAGCACATCGGCCCAGCCGCGGTACGACCCGTCGGGCAGGACGTCGGACATTCCCTCGGTGAACGAGTCGCCGACCGCGACAAGACTGGTGTAGGAGGCATTCATTTCCATGGCGGAGCGATCGTATCGCGGTGGGCCGGGTCTCTTCCGGGGCACGCACCCGCCCGTCGGGCCGACGGGCGCGACCGGGATACGTCCGGCCGCGCCCATGCCACTCGTCAGCGGGCCTTCGGGCGCCCCACCAGCTCGCGCAGGACATCCTCCATGGTGACCATTCCGGCCAGCCGGCCGTCCTCGTCGAGCACCGCCGCCAGGTGCGTACGACTGCGCCGCAGCGCGGTCAGCACGTCGTCGAGCGGGGTTCCCGCCCGGACCCGTGCGATGGGCCGCATCGCGGTCACCGGGAAGGGCACATCGCGCGGCGTGGCGTCGAGGGCGTCCTTCACATGGAGATAGCCCAGTATCCGTCCCTCGCCGTCCATCACCGGGAAACGCGAGAAGCCGGTCTCGTACGAGAGGCGCTCCAGCTGCTCCGGAGTGGTTCCGATCCTGGCGTACGTGACCCGGTCCACCGGCATCGCCACGTCGCGCACCGGGCGGCGGCCCAGTTCGAGGGCGTGACGCAGGCGCTCGGCCGAGCGGTCGTCGACGAGCCCGGCGTCACCCGCGTCCGTCACCAGCCGGGCCAGTTCGTCGTCGGAGAACGTGGCGGACACCTCGCCCCTGACCTCGACCCGGAGGATCTTGAGCAGGGCGTTGGCGAAGGCGTTGATCGCGAAGATCACCGGCCGCAGCGCCCTGGCCAGGGCCACCAGCGGCGGCCCGAGCAGCAGCGCGGCGCGCACCGGCTCGGCCAGCGCGATGTTCTTCGGCACCATCTCGCCGAGCAGCATGTGCAGATAGGTCGCCACGCTCAGCGCGATCACGAACGAGATCGGATGGATCAGACCGTGCGGCACGCCCACCACGTCGAAGACGGGCTCCAGCAGATGCGCGATGGCCGGTTCGGCGACGATGCCGAGCACCAGCGTGCAGAGCGTGATGCCGAGCTGCGCGGCCGCGAGCAGGGCCGATACATGCTTGAGGCCCCAGATCACGCTGCGCGCGCGACGGTCCCCGGCCTCGGCGGCGGGTTCGACCTGGCTGCGGCGTACGGAGATCAGCGCGAACTCCGCCCCGACGAAGAAGGCGTTGACGACCAGGGTCATCAGTCCGATGAGGAGCTGGACGGCGATCATCGTGCGTCCTCCGTCCGCTCGTCGTCACCGGGAAGTGGCGCGTGCAGCAGGGCCCGCGCGGCGCGGTGCCCGGACGCGTCGACCACGTCGATCCGCCAGCCCGCCAGTTCCACGGTGTCACCCACGGCGGGGATACGGCCGACATCGGTGGCGATGAGCCCGGCCAGTGTCTCGTACGGTCCGTCCGGCACCCGTAGCCCGATCGTCTTCAGCTGGTCGATGCGGGCGGCACCGTCGGCCGACCACAGGGTCCGCCCGTCGGTGTCCTCGCCGGCCGGAACGAGATCCGCGGTTTCGTGAGGATCGTGCTCGTCGCGCACCTCGCCGACGACCTCCTCGACGATGTCCTCCAGCGTCACGACTCCGGCGGTGCCGCCGTACTCGTCGATGACGACGGCCATGGCGAGCTTTCCGGACAGCCGGTCCAGGAGCCGGTCCACCGTGAGGGTCTCCGGGACCAGCAGGGGTTCGCGCAGCATCTCCGAGACGCGGGTACGGGGTCGCTGCTCGGCGGGGATGGCGAGCACGTCCTTGATGTGCGCCACCCCGACGACGGTGTCCAGATTGCCGAGGTACACGGGGAAACGGGACAGGCCCGTCGCCCGGGTGGCGTTCGCGACGTCCTCGGCCGTGGCCTGCGCCTCCAGGGCGGTGACCTGGACCCGTGGCGTCATCACGTTCTCCGCGGTCAGCTCAGTCAGGTTCAGGGTGCGGACGAACAGCTCTGCCGTGTCCGCCTCCAGGGCGCCTTCCTTCGCGCTGTGCCGCGCCAGCGCAGCCAGCTCCTGGGGGCTGCGCGCGGAGGCCAGCTCCTCGGCCGGCTCCAGGCCCATGCGGCGCAGGATCCGGTTGGCGGTGTTGTTGAGGTGGCTGATGAAGGGGCGGAAGACCGCGGTGAAGATCCGCTGCGGGGTGGCCACGGCCTTCGCCACGGCGAGCGGAGAGGAGATCGCCCAGTTCTTCGGGACGAGCTCGCCGACGATCATCAGGAAGACGGTGGACAGCGCCGTGCCCAGGACGAGCGCGACCGAGGAGGCCACGCTCGGGGAGAGTCCGAGCGCTTCCACGGGGCCGCGGATGAGCTTGGCGATGGACGGTTCGGAGAGCATGCCGACCACCAGGTTGGTGACGGTGATGCCGAGCTGTGCGCCGGAGAGCTGGAAGGTGAGGCTGCGTACGGCCTTCATGGCGCTGGCGGCGCCCCGTTCACCCCGCTCGACGGCCCGTTCCAGCTGGCCGCGCTCGACCGTCGTCAGCGAGAACTCGGCCGCGACGAAGGCGCCGCAGGCCAGGGAGAGCAGTACGGCCACGAGCAGCAGGAGCACTTCGGTCATCGGTTCACCTCCGTCCCATGATCGGGCAGGGACAGGAGGACCGCTCGGTGCCGGCTATGTCGACTGGGAGGCTCGCCCATGGGCGGACGCTCACACCTTTCGGAAGGATCGGACAGGGAACACCCATAGTAAAGGATCGGCAAAGTCCGCTGATCTTCCCGTGGCCGCCCAGTCCCGGCGTTCTGCCCGGTCCCGGCGTTCCGCCCAGTCCCGGTGTTCCGCCCGGTCCCGGTGTTCCGCCCGGTCCCGGTGTTCCGCCCGGTCCGGAGTGCGGCTCACCCGGTGAGTGGCTTGACCCAGCGCCGCCAGTGGTCCTCGCGCCGGTAGCCGTTCGCGTCCCAGGCGCGGTGCGCGCGCTCATTGGCCTCCAGGACCATGGCGTCGACGCGTCGCCCGCCGAGGGCGAGGAAGCGCCGTTCGGCCGCTTGTGCCAGGGCGGTGGCGATGCCCTCGCGGCGGCAGTCGGGATGTACGGCCAGTCGGTAGGCCGAGCACCGCCAGCCGTCGAAGCCCGCTATGACGGTTCCCACGAGGAGGCCGTCGCGCTCCGCCAGGAGCAGGGCCTCGGGATCCCGGCCGATGAGCCGGGTCACCCCGTCGTGGTCGTCGCTGATGCTCGTTCCCTCTGCGGCTTCGCGCCAGAAGTCCAGTACGGCGTCGATGTCGCCAAGGTCGGCGTGGCGGATGCGGAGATCGCTCATGGGCCGACCCAAGCAGAGTGGGGACCGGCCGGGCGAGCGTGTTCCGCGTGGTGGACGGTCCGCCGCGGTGCGGACGCGTCGTGGTGGAGCGTGCCGGTACGGATACCCGGATCAGTAAGCCGAGTTGACGTTGTCGATCGAGCCGTAGCGGTTGGCGGCGTAGTTGGCGGCGGCGGTGATGTTGGCGACCGGGTCGGTGAGGTCGTGGGCCGTGCCGGCGACGTGGTAGGCGTTGAAGGTCGGCTGGATGACCTGCAGCAGGCCCTTGGACGGGGTGCCGTTCTGGGCGTTGACGTCCCAGCCGTTCTCGGCGTTGGGGTTGCCGCTGGACTCGCGCATGATGTTGCGGTGCAGGCCCTCGTAGCTGCCGGGGATGCCCTTGGCCTTCATGATGTCCAGGGATTCCTTGATCCAGCCGTCGAGGTTGTTCGCGTACGCCGTGCCGGTCTGCTGGCCCTGGGCGTCACTGGCCGTGACCGCGACGGCGGTCTGCTTGGTCTCCGCGGCGTGTGCGGAGGCGGGGGTCAGGGTGAGGGCTGCGGCAGCCGCGGCGGTGGTGGTGAGGGCGGTGATGGCCAGGTTGCGGATGCGGCTGGAGCGGTTCAGGGCGCGAGCAGTCATGCGGAAGTAACTCCTGTGGGTGGAATGAGACCGCCCGGGTGCCGGTGGTGGCGGTGGGGCGGGATCCGCGAGATGCGGGACGAGGCGGGTGGGTCCGGTGGTGTGTCCGGGCCTGCCGTGGCTCCCCGTGATGACAACCATGGTTAGCGGCGGTCCGGCCAGGGGTCAACGATGTGACGTACTACCCGAATACGGAGCAATGTCCGAAATGCTCTGTTTCGGAGTGGTTTTCCCGTGCTTGCCGCGGCCCCGGCATCTACTAACCAGCCCAGTATGTGATCTAGGCCCTATGGGTGGCATCACATCCACCGGGCCGTTTCGGGCCTGTCGGCGGCCCGCTGGAGGCCGCGCCGAGTGCTCTTCCGTGCCCGGCTCCGGGCCCCGGACTCCGTGTGCGGGGCGCCCGGCCTCCTCTTGCCGCTGCTAGCGCCCTGGCGCTAGCGTGGTGAGGTGCCCAAGACCCAGCTGAACGTGAGAGTGGACGAGGCCACCGCCGAGGCCGCGCGGCAACGCGCGCTGCAGAGGGGGATGAGCGTGAACCGCTACATAGAAGAGCTCGTACGGCAGGACGCGGGCGAGGTCGGACACACCTTCGTCGAGGCAGCGGCCGATTTCATGAAGCAGTACGAGTCGGTGTTCGCCGAGGAGTTCGGCCCGGAGCGCAAAGGCACGCGTTGAACCTGCAGATCGACCTTTCCTGGCTGCTCATGGTCGCTGAGCACAAGACCCCCGGTGATCCGCAGGTCGTCGACTGGGGAGCGCTCGTCGCCGCGGTGGCCCGTCATGAGGCCGAGATCTTCGGCAGCCCCGTGTACAGCGACCCGCACTCCCGGGCCGCGGCGCTCCTTCAGCTGCTGCTCCACGTTCCCGCGCTCGAACACTCCAACGCGATGTTCTCCTCGGCCGTCGCGTACGGGTACCTCGTGGCCTCCGGACTCAAGGTCATCACCTCGCCTGAGCAGGTCCGGGACCTGGCCAGGCTGGTGAAGGAGGGCAAGGCCGACGTACGGGCCATCGCCGACGAGCTCCGCCAGTGGAGCCTGTGACCTGCGGCAGCCGTGCGGGCCGCGCCTTCCATGCGGTCCGCACTCCCTGTGATGCCGCGCCTTCCACGCGGTCCGCACTCACGCGTGATGCCGCGCTTTCCACGCGGTCCGCATCTCCCGTGAGGCCGCACTGCTGGTGATGCCGCGCCTGCGCCGGGCCCTCCCCGCCCCGGCGGCCCGGGTCAGCGATCCCCGCCCAGGTCCGCCGCGAGCCAGCTCCGTGCCCGCGCCCGGAAGTCCGCGGGGTCCAGCGCCCCCGCACCGGCTGGCACCGCACCCAGCAACGGGGCGCCCGTCACCACGGGAAGGTCCGCCAGATTGCAGCGCGCCGCGAGATCCGGCTCGGCGGGCATGCTGCCCACCACCACGCCCCGGCACTCCAGCCCCCGGGCCCGCAAGGCCTCCGCGGTCAGCGCCGCGGTGTTGAGCGTGCCCAGCCCGGCGGGCGTCACGACCAGCACCGGGGCGGCCAGCAGGCGGGCGGCGTCGGCGAGGGTCGAGCCCCCGTCGTCGAACCGGACGAGCAGCCCGCCCGCGCCCTCGATCAGGACCAGGTCGTGCTCGACCGCCAGCTTGAGCGCCGCGTCGGCGACCTCGTGCGGGCCTACCGGCGGGAGACCGGACCTGCGGGCGGCGGTCGCCGGGGCCAGGGGCTCGGGGAAGCGGGCCAGCTCAAGAGCCGTGACATGGTCACCGGCCAGCCGCGCCACCTCGTCGGCGTCCCCCGGTTCGCCGGGGGCCAGGCCGGTCTGGGCCGGTTTGAGCACCGCGACGCGGCGGTCCGCGTGCGCCGCGGCCACGGCCGCCGTCACGATCGTCTTGCCGATCTCGGTGCCCGTGCCGGTCACCACCAGAATCGTCATCTCATCCCTCCCGCGCGGCCGCGCACACGGCACGGCAGATCCGCGCCACGTCCTCGTCACCCGTCACATACGGCGGCATGGTGTACACCAGGTCGCGGAACGGCCGGAGCCACACCCCTTCCCGTATCGCGGCCCGGGTCGCGGCCGCCATGTCCACCTCGTGATCGAGCTGTACGACGCCGATCGCGCCCAGCACCCGTACGTCCCGCACCCCGGGCAGCCCGGACGCCGGGGCGAGACCCTCGCGCAGCCCCGCTCCGACGCGCTTCACCTCATGCTCCCAGTCCTGGCCGAGCAGCAGGTCGATCGAGGCACACGCCACCGAGGCGGCGAGCGGATTGCCCATGAACGTCGGGCCGTGCGCGAGCACCGGCACCTCGCCCCGCGAGATGCCCTCCGCCACCCGGGAGGTGCACAGCGTCGCCGCCATCGTCAGATAGCCGCCGGTCAACGCCTTGCCCACACACATCACATCGGGCGCGACCCCGGAGTGTTCCGCGGCGAACAGCTTTCCGGTCCGGCCGAAACCCGTGGCGATCTCGTCGAACACCAGCAGCACGTCGTGCGCGTCGCACGCCTCGCGCAGCACCCGCAGATACGCGGGGGAGTGGAACCGCATCCCGCCCGCACCCTGCACCACCGGCTCCACGATCACCGCCGCCAGCCGGTCGGCATGCTCGGCGATCAGCTCCCGCAGATGCCGTACGTAGGCGGCGTCCGGCTCCGCGTCGAAGCCGGAAGGCGGCTCGCTGGCGAAGACCTGACGGGGCAGGACGCCCGACCAGAGCTCGTGCATACCGCCCTCGGGGTCGCACACCGACATCGGCTGCCAGGTGTCCCCGTGATAGCCGCCGCGCCAGGTCAGCAGCCGCTGCTTGGCGGGCCGACCGGCCGAACGCCAGTACTGCAGGCACATCTTGACCGCGACCTCGACGGAGACCGACCCCGAGTCGGAGAGGAAGACGTGCCGCAGTGGTTCCGGGGTGATCGCGACCAGCCGGGTGGCCAGCCGCACGGCGGGCTCATGGGTGAGGCCGCCGAACATCACATGGCTCATCCGGTCCAGCTGCTCGTGGGCCGCCTCGTTGAGGACCGGATGGTTGTAGCCGTGTACCGCGGACCACCAGGACGACATGCCGTCGATCAACTCGGTCCGGCCATGGGCTGGTTCGGCCAGCCTGAGCCGTACCCCGGACGCGGACTCCACGACCAGCGGATCCTGACGCCCCGGCATCGGGCCGTACGGATGCCAGACATGGGCCCGGTCCAGGGAGCGCAACTCGGCAGGGGAGAGCGCGTCAGGCATTGGGGGCGAGATCCGTTCCCGCGCCGCGACGGCGGACCGCCACCAGTCCGGCGCGCGCGGCCGGTACGTCGGCGGGCCCGGCCGGGTCCGCCTCCGGCGTGTCACCGCAGGGGGCGCATCCGCCGTCGTGTGATCCGCACGGGCCGCCCTGCTCCGCCCGGTGCGCGGGCAGCGTCGTCGTGCCCGCCCCCTCCACCTCGAAACCGGCGTCCGCGATCATGTCCAGATCCGCCTGACCGGCCTGGCCCTCGCTGGTGAGGTAGTCGCCCAGGAAGATCGAGTTCACCAGGTGCAGGGCCAGCGGCTGCATCGAGCGCAGATGCACCTCGCGTCCGCCCGCGAGCCGCACCTCCACGTCCGGGCAGACGAACCGGACCATCGCCAGAATCCGCAGACAGCGCTGCGGGGTGAGGTTCCACTCCTTGGCCAGCGGCGTTCCCTCGAACGGGATCAGGAAGTTCACCGGTACCGAGTCCGGGTCCAGTTCGCGCAGCGAGAAGACGACGTCGACCAGGTCGGCGTCGCTCTCGCCCATGCCCGCGATCAGCCCGGAACACGCCGAGAGCCCGGCGGACTGGGCCTGGTGCACGGTCGCCACCCGGTCGGCGTAGGTGTGGGTGGTGGTGATGTCCCCGTACGTTGCCTCGGACGTGTTGAGGTTGTGGTTGTACGCGTCGGCACCCGCCGACCGCAGCCGTTCGGCCTGGCCGTCGGAGAGCAGGCCGAGGCAGGCGCACACCTCGACGCCCTCGTTCTGTTCCTTGATCGCTTCGATGGTCTGCGAGACCCGGTCGACGTCGCGGTCCGTGGGGCCGCGTCCGCTCGCCACCAGGCACACCCGCTTGGCCCCGCCCGCAACTCCGGCGGCGGCCGCCTTCGAAGCCTCATCGGGCTTCAGCCAGGTGTACTTGAGGATCTCGGCCTTCGAACCGAGCCGCTGCGAGCAGTACGAGCAGTCCTCGGGGCACAGGCCGGACTTGAGATTGACCAGGTAGTTCAGTTTCACGCGCCGCCCGAACCACTGACGGCGTACCTTCCCGGCCGCGGCCACCACTTCGAGCAGGTCGTCGTCCGGGGTCGCCAGCACGGCGAGGGCTTCTTCACGGGTCGGCGGCTCGCGCCGCAGGCCCTTGTCCACCAGCGTGGTCAGGAGGTCCATGGCGAAGATCCTGTCCTACACAGGTCCCGCAGCCAAGGAGGAACCGGACAACACTACCTGTCGAGGGTGTGTGTATTGCCACACCATGACCGGACGTGCCCGCGGTTAAGGTCTGTGAGCTGCCTACAAAAGGGACCGCTCATGTCCTTCGACCCGTTCAGCTGGACCGACGCCGAGGCACGCCGTCGTGCCGACGCCGGACTCGTCCGTGTCCTGCGTCCCCGGCCCGCCGTCTGCGGGCTCCTCGACCTCGCGAGCAACGACTACCTGGGGCTGGCCAGACACCCCGGCATCACCGGGGCCGCGGCCGCGGCCGCGCGCGAATGGGGCGCGGGCGCGACCGGTTCACGACTGGTCACCGGCTCCACCGCACTCCACGCCGCGCTCGAACAGGAACTGGCGGAGTTCTGCGGTTTCGAGGCGGCCCTGGTGCTGTCCTCCGGCTACGCGGCCAACCTCGCCGCCGTCACGGCGCTCACCGGACACGGCTCACTGATCGTCTCGGACGCGGGCAACCACGCCTCGATCGTGGACGGCTGCCGGCTCTCCCGCGCCCGGACCGCCGTCGTGCCGCACGCCGAACCCGAGGCCGTACGCAAAGCCCTGCGGACGCGCGACGGGCGGGCGCTGGTCGTCACGGACTCGGTCTTCTCGGTCGACGGCGACGCGGCGCCGCTGTCCGAACTGGCCGGGATCTGCCGTACGGAGGACTCCGCGCTGCTCGTCGACGACGCGCACGGACTGGGCGTGCTGGGGGCGGGCGGCCGGGGCGCATTGGCCGCCGCCGGGCTCGCGGGCGACGCCGGGACCGTCCTCACGCTGACCCTCTCCAAGTCCCTCGGCAGCCAGGGCGGAGCCATTCTCGGTCCGGCCCGGGTCATCGACCACCTCGTCAACACGGCCCGGACGTTCATCTTCGACACCGGCCTCGCACCGGCCGCCGCGGGCGCCGCCCTCGCAGGCCTGCGGCTGCTGCGCCGCGAGCCCGGACGGGCCGAACGGGTCCGTGCGGTGGCCACCGTGCTCCACCAACGGCTGACCGCGGCCGGACTGTCCGCCGTACGGCCCGACGCGGCGGTGGTGTCGGTCCGCGCGCCCTCGGCGGACGCGGCGGTGCGCTGGGCGGCTGACTGCCGTGCGGCCGGTGTCCTCGTCGGCTGTTTCCGTCCCCCGTCGGTGCCCGACGGGGTGTCCCGGCTCCGGCTGACCGCGCGCGCCGACCTGACCGAGGAGGAGATCACCACCGCCGTGGAGACCGTCGTGCGGACCGCCCCCGCCAGCTGACCGCACCGCCCCCGACCAGCTGTCAGGAGGCGCTGGCCGGCCGCGCGGCTGGCCGCACCGCCATCCGGCCGGGCCGTCAGCCGTTCCGAGCTGGCACCGGACCGCGGCCGTCAGCCGGCCAGAGTCCGGTGCAGACCGGTGACGAAGGAGGTCCAGGCCGTCGCGGAGAACCGTAACGGCGTTCTGGACAGGTCCTTGGAGTCCCGCACGGCGAGCCGTCCGTCGGAGACGGGCGCGGTCTCCACGCAGTTGTTCATGCCCGTGCTGCGGCTGCTGCGCCGCCAGTCCGAGCCGTGCTGTGCCAGGCAGTCCGACATGAGGTCCCTCCGGGCGGTCCGGTTCACTGTGCGCCGCGGTCGATCGCGGCGATGAGGTCCAGCGAGTGCTCCGGCGACAGCGCGTGCGCCTGCATGGTGCGGAAGGCCGAGCTGTACGCCTCAAGGTCTTCTTTCCGCTCCAGATAGAGGCTACTCGTCAAATGGTCAAGAACGACCACATCCAGATCAGAAGTGTTCGGGAATGAGAAAATAACGAAAGGCCCGGTCAGCCCGGCGTACCCGCCCATCGCGAACGGCAGCAACTGGAGCCGTACGTGGGGGAGCTGGGCCACTCTGGTCAGATGGCGCAGCTGCTCCCGCATCACCCGGCAGCCGCCGACCTGGCGCCGCAGTACCGCCTCGTCGAGCACCGCGCTCAGCCGCAGCGGCGGATCGGTCCGCAGCACCCCCTGCCGGGCCAGCCGCACCTCCACCAGCGAGTCCAGCTGACCGGCGGGCAGCCCGTCCAGCGAGGCCCGGGTCACCGCACGCGCGTAGTCGGCGGTCTGCAGGAGCCCCGGCACCACCGAGGTCTCCAGTGTGCGTGCGGTGCGCGCCTGCGACTCCAGGCTGATGAAGTCGCGGTACTGGGGCGGGAGCAGGCCGCGATAGGCATGCCACCAGCCGGTACCGCCCCCACCGGCCGAGCCCGCCAGTGCCGCCAGGAGGCCGCGCAACCGGGCGTCGTCCACGCCGTACGTGTCCAGCAGCCGGTTCACGTCGGCGGGATGCACCCCGCTCACGCCGGTCTCGATCCGGCTCACCTTCGACTGGTGCCAGCCGAGTGTCCGGGCCGCTTCCCGGCTGGTGAGCCCCGACGCGTGGCGCAGGCTCCGCAGTTCTTCCCCGAGTTTGCGGCGTCGCACCGCGGGGCCGTGCTGCATGCGCGCTCTCCCTCTTCCGCCGACCGGACAGTGTGCCGCCGTTCACAGGCGCAGGTGGCAGAGTTCACCGCATTGAGCGATAGATATATGCATATTGTGGTGTGGCACCCCCACAGCGGGCAGCATCAGGGGCAATCCGGCGCCAAGCGCGGCCCGGCCCGGCCCGATCGGTGGACCGGCCCGGGAGGGAAGGACGGCACGCTGTGGCAGATCATCAGAGGGCATGCGTCACCCTGCCGAGCGATCCGGTCTCGGTTCCGGCGGCGCGCAGATACGTGGTCGGGGTGCTCGGCGGATGGGGTCTGGCCGACGACGCCGATTTCGTCGACGGCGTCCGGCTCATCGTCTCCGAACTGGCGACCAACGTCGTGCAGCACACCTTCGGGCAGTCGCCCACCTTCACCGTGGACCTCCGGCTGGACCAGGAGGAGAGGTTCCGCCTGGGGGTGACGGACAGTCATCCGCAGTGGCCCAGGCGACCGCCCGCCGCGGTGCGGCAGGACAACGGACGTGGCATGGGGATCATCCGCTGTCTGGCGCAGCAGCGCGGCGGGCGGCTGACCGTCACCCCCACCTCCGACGGCGGCAAGACGGTGTGGGTCGTGCTGCCGTGGCGGGTGCCCGTGCGGAGCCGGGCGGGGGCTTCGGGGACCGGCCGGGCTCAGCCGACCCGGCCGTAGTAGACGCTCTTGGTCCAGATCTTCTCCAGCCGGACCACCGCGCCGCTCCTGGGCGAGTGCCAGATCCTGCCCGCTCCGGCGTAGATCCCGACGTGGTAGACGCTGCGGCCGTAGTGGAAGAAGACCAGGTCGCCGCGTTGCCGGCGTGAGGCCGAGACGTGCCGGGTCCGGTTGTACTGCTGCTGTGCGGTGCGGGGGAGCTTCTTGCCGGCCTTCTTGAACGCGTAGAGGGTCAGGCCCGAGCAGTCGAAGCGGTGGGGACCGGCGGCGCCCCAGCGGTACGGCGCCCCCTTCTTCGATGCCGCGATGCCGAGCGCCTTCGTCGATACGGTCGCGGCCTGGGCGTCCGCCTGGACACCCGGGGCGAACATGGTGCCGCCGACGGCGGCGAGAGTGAGAACCGAGGCCGTTCCGGCCCGGACGAACAGAGACGGGACATGAACCTGCGCAGACATGCGCAACCCTTCGTCAGCCGCCTGTGAAGGATGACCTGTCGGGTTCGGGCCGGCGAAGTCGCCCGGCCGCGTGGTGCGGCTTCACCCCGAGGGTCGTCCGGTGTGTCCGGGCCGACCCGTTGTGCCTGGGTCCTCCACTCCTGCCGATCCACTCTCGTCGACCAGGCATCCGGACGGCGGCAGGACTCGGCGTCCGCCCGGACCGCCCCGCCGCGGTGGCGGGGGCTTGTCGTCCCAGGGATCTTGACCCACGGATCATCGGATTTCCGAGCCGAAAATGGGATATGTGAGGCTCCTCACGACTGATCCATTCAGGTGGACATGGTGCGCTCCGGGCTGCTGACGGAGCTTCGGGCCCACGCCGTACCAGCGACGGAAGCGTAGATTCCGGTCACTGTCCCTGTGAAACGCGCAAGTTGAGCGGTCTCGCGTGCGAGGGACTTCCTACGCCGAACGAGCGAGGAAATCCGATCACCGTGTCGGGTGTGTCGGCCACGGCGGCGGGGTGAGGGCCGTGGGCGGTGCGGCCGCCCGCCTCGCCCACGGCGGAGCGCACGCTCCGGTCACATCGTGGGAGCCGGGGGTACGGTGACGCGCCCGGCGCGCCGCTCACCGTCCAGCACGCGCAGCGCCCGTGCGAGCGTCGCGGTGTGGATGTGTGCCTCCCCCCGTTCGTGCATCAGCGCCAGCGCTTCCCGCAGCGCCACCGCGTGCGAGGCCAGTGCCTGAGCGGCGCGCAGCGCGCCGTAGGTGTCGGTGCCCCGGGCCGGGTTGATCCGGCCGAGCTGGTCGACGACGTCGAGGTAGCGGTCGATGAACTCTCCCTCGGCGCGGGTCAGCGCGGGAAGCGGCGGGAGTTCGGGCGGTCGCATCGTGCGTTCACCGCGCGGCGTGCGGTGGGCGGGAGGCGTTCCGGTTCTCCAGGACGTGATCCACCAGGCCGTACGCCCGTGCTCCCGCCGCGTCGAGGATCAGGTCGCGCTCGATGTCCGCGGCGATCCGTCCGGTGTCGCGGCCGGTGTGCCGCGCCAGCAGTTCGATCAGCAGCGTGTGGAGCCGTTCCATCTCCCGGGCCTCGACGGCCAGGTCGGACGGCTGGCCCCGTACCGGTTCGGGGAGTTCGGGCTGGCGCACGAGCACCCGGGCGCCGGGCAGCGCGTGCCGGTGACCAGGGGCGCCCGCGGCGAGCAGTACGGAGGCGCAGGGGCCTGCCTGGCCGAGGCAGAAGGTCTCCACCTCGCAGGTCACGTACTGCATGGTGTCGTAGATCGCGGACATGGCCTCGAAGGAGCCGCCGGGGGAGTTGATGTAGAGCGAGACGGGCCGGTCCGGGGCGGCGTGCTCCAGGTACATGAACTGCGCGATCAGATCCGAGGCGGCGGCGTCGTCGACCGGGGTGCCGAGGAAGATGATCCGCTCGGCCAGCAGCTTGGAGTACGGGTCGAGGGTGCGGACACCGTCGGTCGTGCGCTCGGTGAACTCGGGCAGCACATGGCGGGCTGCGGGGCGGAACGGCATGGTGACGCCTCTCCTTCGGAACGGACACGGGCCCCGTTCGGGCTTCCGTGGAAAATGTACAGGACGTACAGAAGGTTAGGATGGGAGCATGGCCTACGAGATTCCTGTGACGCAAGCCCGTGCTGAGCTCGCCGAACTGATCAACCGAGTCGTCTACGGCGGCGAGCGCGTGGTCGTGACCCGTCACGGCAAGCCGTTGGTGGCGCTTGTGTCGGCCGCTGACCTGGAACGACTGGAGCAGGGCGCGGAAAATACCGAGGAGCGGGTGATCAGCTCGGTCTCCTCGGTCGGCCCGGCGCTGTCCGCTCCCGGTGAACGCCGTCGCTTCGGCATCGCGGCGGAGCACACCGGGCACACCGGTCACACCGGGCACACCGGGCACGCGGGTCGTCACGAGCACGACGGCTGAACGCCGTACCAGCGGCCCCGGAGCGTGCCCCGTTCCCGCGCCGGGTACGGAAAGGCCGGGCGCCCCTGTCCGCCGAGGCGGGGACACCCGGCTGGCCTGCCGCGCGGGGCAGGCCCGCCGGGGCGGGCTCCGGCAAGGCGCTCCGTTTCACCGGCACCCGGGCCGCGGACCGAGCCGCGTCATCGGCCCCGATGGGTACCGCACACGGCGGGCGGCGTCGATGCGGCCGCCGCCACCGGCCCCGAGACGCTGGAGAACCGGCCGCGCGGGCCGATGTCCGGGGAGTCTGCGCAGTCGGCCCGGGCGCGGGGCGGCATCCCGCCGAGGAGCCGCCGCCGAGCGTCGGCCCGTCTCAGCTCCGCCGGTCGTACGCCGCCAGCCAGGCGTCCTCCGCCGCGTAGTCGAAGAGCTTCTCCCCGTACGCCCGCAGCATGGCGGGGAAGACCTCCCGCCAGTCCCGGTCCGCCAGCCGCGCCGCGAGCCAGCCGACCGTCTCCGGGAGCGAGTCCATGTAGTCCGTGACCGGGCGGTAGCCCAGCTCGTGCCCGGCCGCCGTCATGTCGTACACGATGGGATGCGCGCCGCTCCACGGCGTCATTCCGACGAAGCCCTCCTCCGGCATCCCCTCGCGCAGCACCGTCTCGGTGCTGCGGCCGAGTACCGCGTCGACGGCCTCACCGATCTCCGCGACCGTCGGCGCGTACGGGTCACCGGCGTTGAGCACCCGCGAGCCGGGCCGCAGAGCCGCGAGCCGGATCAGCTCGGCCAGGTTGGAGACATGCACCGGGTGGAAGCGCGACCTTCCGCCGAGGGCGAGCACCCGCCGCTCCCGGCCGTCCAGCAGCCGCTTCACGAAGTACAGCTCACGCGGCGAGCGGCAGTGCGGGCCGTGCACCGCCCCGGCCCGCAGCAGTGTCACCGGCAGTGCCTCCCCGGCCGCCAGCAGATCGCGCTCCAGCTGGATCTTCCGCGTCCCGTACGTCGCCTCACCGGGCGGCAAGGTGCGGTACGACTCCGGGATCGGCACCGGGTAGTGCGGAGCGCCGCCCGGCTCGCCCTGCGTGTCGAAGCTGCGGCCCCGCTCGTCCTCGTACACCGCGCCACTGGAGATGACCACCGCCGAGCCGATCCGGTCGGCGAGAGCGGTCAGCTGGAGGGCATGGCTCCTGTGGTACGCCACCATGTCGACCAGCAGGTCGCAGCCCTCGCCCAGCGCCGCCGCGAGCGCCCCGTCGGCGTCCCGGTCCAGGGCGGCCGTGCGCACGGCCCCGTCCCACCGTTCGTCCCGGCCGCCCCCGAGCGAGGCGGCCGTCACCTCCCAGCCGTCCTCGGCGAGGGCCCGCACGGCCACCCGTCCGATCTGTCCCGTCGCTCCCAGCACCCATGCGTTTCCCCTGTTCATGGAGGGAACGCTAGGGCGAACAGCCGTGAACTCCGGTGGTGTTCACCCTGCGCGGATCCGCTCTCGGCGTCACCGCCGCGGGAACCTTCCGGGCAGATGGCCGAGTCCGCCGCCCCGGTCAGTCCTCCAGGTGCTCCAGGATGCGGTGCATTCCGCTGTTCCAGTTCTCCTTGAGCGCCGAGACGGCCGCGTCCAGGTCGCCGCGCTGGAGGCACTCCGCTATCCGCTCGTGCTCCTCGGCGGAGCGCTCCAGGATGTCCTGATCGCCCAGGGCCACCCGCTCGTAGCGGTGCATCGTCACCTTCAGGGAGGTGATCAGCTTCATCAGACGGTCGTTGGTGCAGCCGGACAGGAGCAGATCGTGCCAGGCGTCGTCGTACCGCTCTATGACATCGTGCGGGGCCTGCGGGGCCGAGAAGGCGCGGGCTTCCTCCAGCAGCCGGGGAGCCGTCGCCACCAGATGCTCCGGATCGCTCGACTCCAGGGCGAGGGCCTCCAGCGTCGCCACGATCGCTGACAGGTCGCGGAACTCCTGCGCGCTGAGCGGCGTGAAGCGGAAACCCTTGCCGCGCTCGCTGGTGATGACGCCCTCGCGCTCCAGCGTGATCAGCGCCTCGCGCAGCGGTGTCCGGCTGACGCCGAGCTCGGTGGCCAGCTGCCCCTCGTTGATCGGTGAGCTGGTCGCGATCGTGCCGCGCCCGAGGCGCTTGATCAGTTCCTCCTTGACCTGTTCGCGCAGCGGGCGGTTTTCGATTGGCATGTGCGGCTGCCCTCCCCTTCGGTCCGGTCGATTATCCGCTACCCGAACGTCACGCGGTACCGGCGCCGTCGACGGGAATGACCGCCCCGCTCAGGAACGCCGAGGCGTCGGAGGCCAGGAACGCCACGGTCTGGGCGATGTCCCGGGGCTGCCCGATCCGGCCCAGGGGCCGGTCGGCGGCGTCGGCGTAGAAGGCGTCGGCGCTCTCGCCGAGCTGGCGGGCCTCGTCGGCGAGCATCCCGGTCGCGGTGTCGCCCGGACAGACGCAGTTGACCCGGATGTTGTCGGGGCCGTGGTCGATGGCCATGGCCCGGGTCATGTTGACGACGGCGCCCTTGGACGCGCAGTACGAGACGGCCCGGCCGCCGCCCCGGATGCCCCACCCGGAGCCGGTGTTGACGATGGAGCCGCCGCCCCGTGCCGCCATGCCCGGTATCACCAGCCGGCTCATCAGCATCACCGAGCGGATGTTCACCGCCATCACCAGGTCCCAGTCGTCCTCGGTGATCTCGCAGACCGTGGAACGGCGGATGATGCCCGCGTTGTTGAAGAGGACGTCGACCCCGCCGAACCGCTCCTGTGCCGTGCGCACCACGGCCTCGCAGTCCTCGCGCCGCGCCACGTCGCAGCGCACGAAGACACCGCCGGTGTCCTTCGCGGCGCGCTCGCCGCCGTCCGTGTCGATGTCGGCGATCACCACCCGGGCGCCGAGTTCGGCGAGGACCTGTGCGGTGGCGCGGCCGATCCCGGCTCCGCCGCCGGTGACGATCGCGCGCTTGCCGTCGAGGGAAATCATGCTGGGCTCCTTGGGTCCGGTGTCGGGGAAGAGGTACGGGGCTCAGCCGGCCAGCCGGTACAGCGCGGTGCTCCGGCGGCCGGTGATGACGGGGTGGTAGCCGGACAGCTCCGCGTCGAGCGCGTCGTCTCCGGTGTCGAGGAGGAGGGGACGGCCGCCGAGCGCGGCCAGCTTCGCCTCGGTGCACAGCACGAGCAGGCGCTCGCGTCCGCCCGCCGCGCGCAGGGCACGCGGGGAGATCTGCTGGTTGCCGCGGCCCAGGAGGAAGCCCTGGCCGCCGATGGGGGAGAGGGCGACCCAGGCGGGCCCGAGCGACAGCAGGGCGTCCTCGGCGGCTTCGCGGACGACGACCCGGGGCGGGTGACCGGGCCGCAGCGCGAGCACGTCCACCCCGGTGAGCGAGGTGTCCGCGCCGAGCACGGCCGCCACCGCCCGGGTGGTGGATCCGGGGCCGAGCACCAGCAGCCCCTTCCCGACCCGCCCGGCGACCTCCGACGCGATGCCGCCCACCGCCTCCGGTGCCACCGCGGTGCTGCCGGTCTTGCGTTGCTGCACCCGGACCGGCACGTCCGGGACCGGCAGCCACCCGAAGAGCCGGGAGGCGACCCGCCCCCGGTCCAGGGCCTCGTCGTCGCGGTCCATGACCTCGGCGTCCCGCAGCCGGACCCCGCCCGTGCGGTCCAGCCACGCCGCGGCGACCTCGCCCGCGGCACGCGGGCTGACAGCGAAGACCGCCGAGTGCATCTTCACTCCGGTCGGCACACCGAGGACCGGGCACCGCACGCCGTCCAGCGCGCGGAGCACGTCCCGCGCGGTGCCGTCGCCGCCCGCGAAGAGCAGCAGGTCCACGCCCTCGGCGACGACGGCCCGCACCGCGGCGGCCGTGTCCGCCGCCGAGGTGTCCCGACCGTCCCGCGCGGCGTACACGACCCGCGCGGTGAGTCCGGCGGCGGCGACCGGTCCGGCCCCCAGGGCCCCGGCCGCGGTGACGACGAGCGGCGCCCGGCCCGCCGCGAGTCCGGCCAGCGCGGTGGTGGCCCGCGCCCCCGCCAGGGGGCGGGCGCCGAGCGCCAGCGCCGCGCGTGCCCGGTCGGGGCCGTCGGTGCCGCCCAGGCCCACCCGGCCGCCGAGTCCGGCGACCGGGTTGACCACCAGACCGATCCGGGTCATCCCCGGTCCGCCTCGCCGAGCACCTTGCGGCGGTAGGCGCGCCAGGAGACCGCCCAGGTCTCCGGCGAGTCCAGGGCTTCGGGGCGTACCCGGTGGATCGTCGAGCGGTGCGGCGCGGTGCGTACCGTCTCCGGGTCCTCGTACGCCTCGCGGGCGACCTCCGCGAGGATCGCCGCGTACTCGTCGAGGTCGGCACGGGTGTAGGACTCGGTGGGCTCCAGCGTCATGGGCTCGGGCACCACGTAGGGGTGGTGGCTGGTCCAGTAGTGGGTGCCGAAGTCGGCGGCCCGCAGGCCGAGGTCCTCGGAGTGCAGCCCGGTGTCCTGGTGGAGCTGTTCCCAGCTGTAGCGGACCTGCTCCACGCGCGGGCGCCCCGCCGCGTACGGCACCGAGACGCCCCGGATCCGCCGTACCTTGTGGAGCAGGTAGTTGTTGTTGAGCACGGCCGTCTCGGCGGCGGCCCGCAGCCCCTCGGCGCCGAGCGACATGATCCAGGCGTACGCGCGGACCAGGTTGGGCACCACGCCGTAGAACGGCCGCATCTTGCCGACCGACTCCGGCCGGTCGTCGTCCAGGCGGAACAGACCGGTGTCCGGGTCGCGTTCGACCGTCGGACGCGGCAGGTACGGGGCGAGCTCCTCGGTGACCGCGCAGGCGCCCGCCGCCGGGCCGCCGCAGGCGTGCGGTGTCGAGAACGTCTTGTGCAGGTTGAAGTGGCACAGGTCGAAGCCCGCGTCCCGGGCCCGGGTGATGCCGAGGATGCCGTTCGCGTTGGCCTGGTCGTACGAGCACAGGCCGCCCGCCTCGTGCACGATCCGCACGAACTCCTCGATGCGCGGGTTGTAGATGCCGGTGTCCTCGGGGTTCGTGATGAGGAGAGCCGCGGTGCGCGGGCCGGCCGCCGCCTTCAGCGCCTCGATGTCCGGGTAGCCGTCCGCGTCCGGGTGGAGGGTGATGACCTTGAAGCCCGCCGTCTTCGCGCAGGCCGCGTTCGAGGGATGGGAGAAGATCGTCGTGATGATCTCGTCACGCTGCTCCAGCTCGCCGCGGGCGGCGAAGTGGGCCCGGATCATCGCGACGTTGGTGTAGATCGCGGCGGAGCCCGCGCCCGGCTGGAGCGAGACCCGGTCCATGCCGGAGATCTCCTTCAGCAGTTGCTCCAGGCTGTGGATGATCCCGAGGACGCCCTGGACGGTGTCGGCGTCCTGGAGCGGGTGGAGCGCGGCGATCCGGGGATCGCGGACGAACTGGTCGTTGACCTTGGGGCTGTATTTCATGGTGCAGGTGCCCTGGCCGACGTCGATGTTGAGGTCGGCGCCCAGATTCTCCTGCGAGAGGCGCAGGTAGTGGCGGAGCACCTGCTGCTGGGACAGCTCCGGCAGGGCGGGCGGCGCGGCCCGGCGCAGCGCGGCGGGGACGCTCACCGGCTCGACGGACGGATCCGGAGCGGGGACGAGCACGCCGCGTTCGCCCGGTGATCCCAGCTCGAAGATCAGCTTCTCGTCCCAGGAGGCCTGCCGGAACCTGCGCAGCGGCGGCTTGGCGGCGACGCGCGCCTGCTCGGGCGTCACGGAAACCGGTGTGTGGGCGGTCACTTGACGATCTCCTCCAGGGTCGCGGCGAGCCGGTCGATGTCGGCCTTGGTGTGGACTTCGGTGACGCAGTAGGCGGCCGTGCGGGCGCCGGTCGGGGTGCCGCCGAAGATGCCCCGCTCCTTGAGCCCGGCGCTGATCTCGGCGGCCGTGCGGGCGCCCGTGTAGCGGACGGTGAAGTCGGCGAAGTGCAGGGCGTCGCCGTACGGGACCTCGATGCCGGGGACCTCGGCCAGGCGCCTTCGGGCGTAGGCGGTGAGCGCGAGGATCGTGTCACCGATCTCCCGCATGCCCTGCGGGCCCATCAGCGCGAGGTAGACCCCGGCGCCGATGCCGTGCAGCGCGGCGGCGGTACCGACCCACTCCTTGCCCTCCTCGCGCAGCGCGAAGGAGGTCCGTTCGTAGGCCACGTCGCCGAAGCCGTACTCGCCCTCGACCGCCGTCGGGACCAGTCCGAACAGGCGGGAGGGGTACTCCGCGACCAGCCGTTCCTCGTCGCGGGTGGCGATGAAGCCCGCGTTGCCGCCGCCGAAGCTCTGGTGCAGGCCGAGCGGCTGGATGTCACCGCAGGCGATGTCCGCGCCGTATGCGCGGGGAGGGGCGAGCACGCCGAGCGTGAGCGGGTTGCAGCCCACCACGTACAGCGCGCCGGTGTCGTGGGCGAGCCCGGCGAGCAGGGGCAGTGCCTCGTCGACGATGCCGAGCGCGGAGGGCGTGTCCGCGTACACCGCCGCCGTGTCACCGGGGGCGAGCACCGCGCGGACCGCGTCGAGGTCGGCGCAGCCGGTTTCCGGGTCGACCGGGACCACCGTCACCTCGTGGTCGGGGCGTACGTAGTCATGGATGCGGGAGAGTTTGTCGGCGTCGACCGCGGTGGCGACCACCACCCGGCGGCGGCCGGTGATCCGGCCAGCCATCCGCAGCGCGGTCCCGGCCGCCTGGAAGCCGTCGTACACCGGAACGTTGACGACCTCGACATCGAGGAGTTCGGCCATCATCGACTGGTACTCCCACAGCGCCTGGAAGCGGCCGTGGTCCTCGTAGGGCTCGCCCGCGTAGGCGGTGAGGAACTCGCTGCGGTTGACGACCTCGTCCACGACGGCCGGTACATGGTGCTGGTAGCAGCCCGATCCGAGGAAGCTGAGCATCTGCCGCGTCGAGGTGTTGCGGCCGAGCAGCTCCTCCATATGACGGGTGAGTTCGGCTTCCGAACGCAGCGGGGCGGGCAGGTCGAGGGGGCGGTGCAGCCGGATGGAGTCCGGGATGTCGGCGTAGAAGTCCTCGACGCTCGCGGCGCCGATCTCGTCCAGCATCGCCTGCCGCACGGCCGGGACGGCGTTGGGGATGTACGGGTGGGTGTACGGGGGGACGGATTCCTGAGGTGGCGTCATGCCGCGCCTTTCGCGTGGGCCGACTCGGTCGGGTCGGTCATGGACACAGCAGCAAAAGTCTTTGGGTGTACACCTCTTGACGGCAGCCTCCGTCATTCAGTGTTCTGAATACAGCATTAGGCATTCAGGCTCCAGGAGGCAAGAGTGTCAACACGACCCACCCGTAGGGCCGTTCTGGCCACGGGACTCGCGACCGCGGCGGCCACCCTGGCCGGCGGATGCGCCATGGGCGGCACCGGAGGCGGCAGGACCCGCGACATCGGGGGCGGGGCGAAGGAGGGAGGGGGCGAGGTCAGCGGGAAGATCACCGTCTGGTCGTGGGACGTGGCGGCCAACGCCCTCAAGCGCCTCGCCCGCACCTTCGAGAAACGCCACCCCGGCACCACCGTCGACGTCACCGACATCGGCTACGACAACGCCGCCGACAAGATCACCGTGGGACTGCGCGGCGGCTCCGGACTCGCCGACGTCCTCACGATCGGCGGAAACCAACTGCCCCGGTACACCGGGAACTTCCCCCAGGGCTTCTACGACCTGGGCAGTCTCGGAGGCCGCTACGGAGGCGACTTCGACCGCGCCTCCTGGCGCACCGTCAGCGGAGCCGGCCATGAGGTCTTCGGCCTGCCCTGGGACATCGGTCCCTGCGCGCTCTACTACCGCAAGGACCACTTCCGCGCCGCCGGAGTCGACCCGCGCAAGCTCCTCACCTGGGACGACTACGTGGCGGCGGGCGTCCGCATCAAGAAGGCCACCGGCCACAAGCTGCTCATCATGGACACCACCAACACCGGAATCCTGCCCACCCTTCTCCAGCAGCAGGGGCAGGCCTACTTCAAGAACGGCCGGGTCGCGGTCGACAGCCCCGAGGCCGTGAAGGCCCTCACCCTGATGAAGACCCTGCACGACCGGGACCTGATCGACTACGAGAAGGGCTGGAGCGGGCTGGTCACCGGCACCAAGGAGGGCAAGGCCGCCACCAATCCCACCGCCGCCTGGTGGACCGGCACCCTCACCGAGGAGATGCCGGAACTGAAGGGCAGGTTCGGTGTGGTGCCGCTGCCCGGCTTCACCGCCGCCGGCCCCCGCACCTCGAACGAGGGCGGTTCCACCCTCTGCGTCCCCGCACAGAGCGAGAACCCCGAACTCGCCTGGGCCTTCATCGAGTTCGTCCTCACCAACCGGACCAACCAGGTCTCCATGCTCAAGCACGAAGGGCTCTTCCCCGCCTACCTTCCCGCACTGGACGACCCGTACCTGAGCGCCGGACAGGACTATTTCGGCGGGCAGCCGGTCCTCGACGTGTTCGCTGAACTGGCCCGCGGTATCCCGCCGGTCGAGTACACCAAGGACGACGCGAAGGCCGTCGACATCATGGTCGCCGCAGTCACCGGTGTGACGCTCCGCGGCAAGGACCCGCGCGCCTCCCTGGAATCGGCGGCCCGGCAGATCGCCGCGGCCACCGGCCGCGAGAGGATGAAGTAGCCCGATGGCCGTCACCACCGCCCACGACAGGCCGCCCGCACCCGCCCGCACCCGGGCACGCCGCGTCCGGCGCCGCCCCACCGCGTGGATATTCGCCGGGCCCGCGGCCGTCCTCTTCGCGCTCTTCTTCGCCTACCCGCTGGGCGCGAGCCTGCTGCAGAGCTTCACCACCGACGACGCCGGAGTCACCCGCTGGGCCGGACTCGACCAGTACCGGCGGATGACCGACGACCCGGTGTTCCTGAAGTCCCTGCTCAACACCGGGGCCATCCTCGTCGTCCAGGTCCCCGTCATGATCGGCCTCGCGCTCGTCCTCGCCGTTCTGCTCAACCAGTCCTGGCTGCGCTTCCGCGGCACCTGGCGCGCCGTCTACTTCCTGCCCGCCGTCACCACCCTCGTCGCCTACGCCGTGGTCTTCCAGGTGCTCCTCAAGACCGACGGCGGACTGGTCAACCAGATACTCGGTGCCGTCGGCATCGGCCAGATCGACTGGCTCAACAGCCCCACCTGGGCCCGGGTTTCCCTGATCGTCTCCCTGACCTGGCGCTGGACCGGCTACAACGCCGTCATCCTGCTCGCCGGACTCCAGTCCATCGGCAGGGAACAGTACGAGGCCGCGGCGATCGACGGCGCGGGCACCCTGACCACGTACGCCCGCGTCATCCTGCCGCAGCTGCGCCCCGTCGTCCTGTTCTGTGTGATCACCTCCACCATCGGGACGCTCCAGCTCTTCGACGAGAACTACGTCCTCACCCGCGGCGGCCCCGACGACGCCACCCTCACCCCGGTCCTCTACCTCTACCGGGTCGGCTTCCAGCAGTTCGACTTCGGCTACGCCGCCGCCATCGCCTGGGTCGTCGTGCTCCTCATCGCCGCGGTCTCCGCCCTCCAGTACCTCGCCTTCGGAAGGGAGCGCCGCCGGTGACCGCCCTCCCGCAGGCCCCCGCGCGCGTCCACCCGGCCCGGCGCGCGGGCCGGCTCCTCGTCCGGCTGGCCCTCGCGGCCGGGGCCGTCATCAGCCTCCTGCCGTTCCTCTGGATGGCGATCGCCTCGACCCACTCCACCTCCGAACTGTTCCGCTCGCCGCCGCCCTTCCTGCCCGGCGGCAGGCTGCTCGACAACCTCGTCCGGCTCCAGGACACCATCGGCTTCGGACAGGTCCTGCTCAACAGCGTCGGGATCGCGGTCATCCACACCGTGCTCAGCTCGCTGATCTCCGCGATGTGCGGCTACGGCCTGGCCAAGTTCCGCTTCCGCGGCCGCGGCCTGCTGCTCGGCGTCGTGCTCGCCACGATGATGATCCCCTTCCAGGTCCTGCTCGTACCGCTGTTCCAGATGATGGCGAGTGTCGGCTGGATCGACTCCTACCAGGCGGTCATCCTGCCGTTCCTGGTGAACTCCTTCGGCATCCTGCTGATGCGGCAGGGCTTCGTCGGCTTCCCCGACGAACTCCTCGAATCGGCCCGCATCGACGGCTCCGGCGAGGTCCGCACCTTCTACCAGGTGGTGCTGCCCTGCGTGCGCCCCCAGCTCGGCGCCCTGGTCATCTTCACGTTCATGGCGCAGTGGAACAGCTTCATCTGGCCGCTGCTCATGCTGAACTCCGAGGACAAGTACACCGTGCCCGTCGCACTCAACACCCTCACCGGGCTCACCCGCGTCGACTACTCCGGCCTGATGCTCGGCTCGCTCCTCGCCACCCTTCCGCTGATGCTCCTCTTCCTCCTCTTCCAGCGGCAGTTCGTCGCCGGACTCCTCGGCGGGGCGGTGAAGGGATGAACCACCTGACCCGCGTCCCCGGCCTCCTCTACGGCGGCGACTACAACCCCGAGCAGTGGCCCGAGCACGTCCGGGCCGAGGACGCCCGGCTGATGCGCGAGGCCGGTGTCACCATGGTCACCGTCGGCGTCTTCTCCTGGGCCAGGCTCCAGACCGGCCCCGGCGCCTGGGACTTCGGCTGGTTTGACCGGCTCCTCGACCTGCTCCACGCGCACGGCATCGCCGTTGACCTGGCCACCGCGACCGCCTCACCGCCCGCGTGGCTGATCCGCGCCCACCCCGGGATCCTGCCGGTCACCGCCGACGGCGTACGCCTCGAATTCGGCTCGCGCCAGCACTACTGTCCCTCCTCGCCCGAATACCGCGCCGCCGCGCTCCGCCTGACCCGCACCCTCGCCGAACGCTACGCACACCACCCCGCGCTCGCGCTCTGGCACATCCACAACGAGTACGGCGACCACGTCACCGAATGCTTCTGCGCCCGCTCCGCCACACACTTCCGCACCTGGCTCACCGAGCGCTACGGCACGATCGACGCCCTCAACCACGCCTGGGGCACCGCCTTCTGGTCGCAGCACTACACCACGTACGGGGAGATCGAACCGCCCCGCACCGCCCCCGGCCCGGTCAACCCGACCCAGCTGCTGGACTGGCGCCGCTTCTGCTCCGACGCCCTGCTCGACTGCCATCGCGCCGAGCGCGAGGCCCTGCGCGAACTGAGCCCCGGCATCCCGGCGACCACCAACTTCATGTCGATGTTCAAGGCACTCGACTACTGGGAGTGGGCCCGGCACGAGGACTTCGTCTCCGACGACGCCTACCCCGACCCCGCCGACCCGCACGCCCACGTCAACGCCGCCCTCAACTACGACCTGATGCGCTCCCTCAAGGGCGGCCGACCCTGGCTGCTCCTCGAACAGGCACCCTCCGCGGTCAGCTGGAGGCCCGTCAACGTCCCCAAGAAATCCGGACTGCAACGGCTCTGGTCCCTCCAGGCCCTGGCCCGGGGAGCCGACGGCGTCATGTACTTCCAGTGGCGGGCCTCCCGGGCCGGGGCGGAGAAGTACCACAGCGCGATGCTCCCGCACCGCGGCACCGCCTCCCGCGGCTGGCGGGAGACGGTCCGCTTCGGAGCCGAACTCGCCCGCCTCGGCAGCGTAGCGGGCGCCACCACCACCGCCGACGTGGCCATCCTCCTCGACTGGGATTCCTGGTGGGCCCTGGAGGCCGAGGACCACCCCTCCGCCCGGATGCGCTGGCGCGACCTCCTGCGCCCCTGGTACGCCGCACTCCACACCCGTGCCGTCACCCCCGACTTCGTACCCCCGCACGCGGACCTGACCGGCTACCGCGCCGTCCTGGCCCCCAACCTCCACCTGCTGCGGCCCGAGGACGCCGCACGCATCACCGCCTACGTGCACGACGGCGGCCACTTCGTCTGCGGCCCCTTCAGCGGCGTCGTCGACGGCCACGACCACATCCACGACGGCGGGGCGCCCGGACCGCTGCGCGAACTCCTCGGCGTGTCCGTCGACGAGTTCTGGCCGATCCCCGACGGGGCGTTCCTCCCCCTCGCCTCCGGCACCCGGGCCACCCTGTGGAGCGAGTGGATCGAACCCGAGGCCCCGGACACCGAGGTCATCGACACGTACGCGGACGGCGAACTGGCCGGCCGCCCCGCCGTCACCCGCCGCCGCCACGGCAGCGGCACCGCCTGGTACACCGGCGCCCACCTCGACGACGGCATCGCCACCGTGCTCGGACCGGCGCTGCGCGCGGCGGGCGTACGCCCCGTGCTCGACGTCCCCCAAGGCGTCGAGGCGACCGTGCGCACCGGCGAGCACGGCAGCCACCTCTTCGTCCTCAACCACCGCGACCACCCGACGCGCACCCCCCTGGCCGGCCCCTGGGCCGCCGGAGCCACCGACCTGCTCACCGGCGCCACCGTCCGCGGCCACCTCGACCTCGGCCCGCTGGGCGCCGCCGTGCTGCGCCTCGCCACCCACCCTGGAGAGACCGGAAAATGACCCGCTGGAGAGACCGGCACCCGTCCGCGCACCGCCCGCTGAGCGCCCTGACCGCACTCCTCCTGGCCGGTGGCGCCCTCGCCGCACCGCAGACCGCCGCCGCCCACGACCGGCCGTCACCCCCGCCCGCCTACGCCGACGTCCTCGACCTGCACGGCACCCCCGCCGCGGCGGAGCCCGGCGACGGAGAGGACAACAACCCGGTCGGTGTCTTCGCCGACCTGGGTGCCTGGCACGCCTACGCCCTGCCGGAGACCGGCGACACGGACGCCTACGGCGGCTTCACCGGCCCCCTCTACATCGCCCAGGAGTACCCCTGGTGGCTCAGCCGCTCCTTCAGCCGCATCCGGCTCACCGAGCGGGGCCGCCCCCTCGACCTGGCCGGGGGCGGCACCCCCCGCTTCACCTCGCTGCCGGGCCGTCTCGTCCAGTCCTACGCCCTCGGCCGGGGCCTGAGCCTCACCCTCGAACTCCGCTTCGCCACCGACCGCACCGCCCTGGTCGGCGCCGAGCTCCGCAACACCGGCCCCAGCCCGCGTACCCTGGGCGCCGAGTGGACGGGCAGCCTGCTGCGCCCCGCCGACCGTCCGATGCGCGACGCGCCCACGCTGAGCGCCACTGCCTCCGGCGTCGGCGTCGACTTCGCGAAGGTCCGTGAGACCTGGGACTACCTCACCGACGGTACGGAGCGCTTCGAGGTCACCCACAAGGACCGCGTCCGCACCACGGTGGACGGCGATACCTACCGCACCGAGGCCGAGCGGCCGGTGACCCTCGCCCCCGGCCGCGCGCACCGCTTCGACTGGACCGAGTCCTACACCTTCACCGCCGCCGAACGCGCCGGGGAACGCGCCAAGGCCCGCTCCGTGCTGACCCGCCCCCGGACCGTCGAGGCCGCCGCCGACCGGCGCTGGCGGGGCTACGTCGCCGCAGTGACCCGGGGCGTACCGGCCGACCGGCGGCGCACCGCCGTGAAGTCGCTGGAGACGCTCGTCACCAACTGGCGCGGCGCCGCCGGGCAGATCAAGCACGACGGGATCACCCCGTCGATCTCCTACAAGTGGTTCACCGGCGGGATCTGGGCCTGGGACACCTGGAAGCAGGCCGTCGGCACCGCGCGCTTCGCGCCCGGACTCGCCCAGTCGCAGATCCGCGCCATGTTCGACTGGCAGGTCACCCCGGACTCCGCCACCCGCCCGCAGGACGCCGGCATGATTCCCGACGTCATCTTCTACAACGACCCCGCCCGCGGCGGCGGGAACTGGAACGAACGCAACTCCAAGCCCCCGCTGGCCGCCTGGGCGGTCTGGGAGGTGTACGAGAAGAGCGGGGACAAGGGATTCCTGCGCGAGATGTCCCCGAAGCTCGCCGCCTACCAGACGTGGTGGTACCGCAACCGGGACCACGACGGCAACGGCCTCGCCGAGTACGGCGCGACGGCCGACCCCGCCAACGCGACCGCCGAGGACCAGCGCCTGGCCGCCGCCTGGGAGAGCGGCATGGACAACGCGCCCCGCTTCGACGCGGCCCTCGGCACCGGGGTCGTCGCCAACCGGGCCGCCGACGGGACGCTGCTCGGCTACTCCCTCGACCAGGAGTCCGTCGACCTGAACGCCTACCTCGCCGCCGACCAGGAGTACCTGGCGAAGATCGCGGGCGCGCTGGGCCGGGGCGCCGACGCCGACCGCTGGAAGCGCCGCGCGCACACCACCGCCACCGCCGTGCGCACCCGGATGTACGACCCCTCCGACGGCTGGTTCCACGACCTCGCGCTCGGCACCAAAGCCCCGCTCACCGCCCGTGGCCGCGGCATCGAGGGAGCCGTCCCGCTCTGGACCGGCACAGCCTCCGCCACGCAGGCGCGCGCCGTGCGCGAGAAGCTGACCGATCCGGCTGAGTTCGCCACCACCGTCCCGTTCCCGACCGTCGCGAAGAGCTCCCCGTACTTCGCGCCGACCGCGTACTGGCGCGGCCCCGTCTGGCTCGACCAGGCCTACTTCGCGCTCGGCGGACTGCGCCGCTACGGGTACGGAAAGGACGCGGACACCCTGACCGACCGGCTCCTGGACCGGGCCTCGGGCCTCGCGGGCGACGGGCCGGTCATGGAGAACTACGACCCGACCACCGGGGCGCCGCTCAACTCGCCCCACTTCAGCTGGTCCGCGGCCCTGCTGCTGCCAATGCTGACCCGCGACCGGTAGGGAGCCCGGCACGGGGGCGCGCGACGCCGGACGCCATGCTCCCCGGGCATGCGTCCGGCCTGCCCCGGGACGGGCACCCGGGCACCCGGCTTCCGCTCAGGCCGGGCCCGTCAGCAGCCGTACGGGGCCGAACAGGCCGCTGACCCGCTGCCCGGGGAAGACGAAGTGGGTCGGGCCGACGGCGTCCAGCCGGGGCGCCAGGGTGTTGAACACGGTGATCTCCACCGTGTTGTCCCCGGCCGCGACCAGCCCCGTCAGATCGAACACGTACGGGGAACACACCCGCACCCCCGCGGCGGCCCCGCCGACCCGTACCTCCGCCGTGCCCCGCACCCGCCCGAGGTCCAGCGACACCCGTCCCGCGGCGGCCCCGGCGGGCAGCGACACCGTGCGGCCGTACCGCACGCCGCCGCTGTACTCGCACAGGCCCTGTTCCGCCCAGTCCCCGAGCCTGATCAGCCCGGGGCCGACCGTGCAGCGCACCGGCCCGGCCAGCGCCGCGCCCCCTTCGTACCCGGGGCGGGTCCGCACCCGCAGTGCCGCACGCCGAGGGCCGCCCGACGCCCCCGGCGGCACCGCGACCCTCACCGTACGCACCCCGCGGGCATCGGCGGCGGACACGCTGACCGGGCACGCGGCGCCGTCCACCCACACGGTGAGCGGTCCGCGCACCGGCACCGCCAGCCCGACGGTCCCGGGCGGGAGTGCGCACCACAGCCACTCCACCCCGCCCCGGCTCCCCGGTACCGCGCACCGCACCGGGAGCACGGTGCCGTCATCGGCGTCCGGGTCCAGCCACGCGGCACCCGGCAGCGGATGGGGGCGGCGGCGCAGGAACAGCGCGGCCGGATCGCCCTCCGGCTCCCGGCGCACCCGTACCGGCCCGCGGCCACGCGCCCCCTCGGCCCACCAGCGGCCGTCGCTGTGCAGGGCCGCGAGCCGCACGCCGTCCCGGTCCTCGAAGACCGCGTCCACCAGGACCGGGTCCTCGCCCCCGGAGACCTCCACGGTGAGGGTGTTGTCGCCGGTACACAGCGCCGCCGTCACATCGTGCCGCCGCACCCGGGGCACCGCGTGTTCGGCGTACGGATCGAAGCCTCCCTGCCTGCCGATGAGCAGCCCGTTCACCCGGAGCACACAGGGGGCCCGGGAGGCCAGCTGGACGATGGCCCTGCCGGGGAGCTCGGCGAGGCGCAGGGACGTCCCCATGGTGCCCGCGGCGTGGATCCACTCCGGGCGCAGACACCGCCCCACCTCGCGCACCAGCGCCAGGTGGGCCCGCAGCTCGCCGTCCAGCCCGGGGGTCAGCACCACGTCGAGCAGCCGTACCCCGGCCGCCACCCGCACCGGGCCCGTCGCGAGATGGCCGCCGTCGTCCAGGGCCACGGACACCCCGTCGAGCCGGGCCCGCTTGGCCGCCGCCGCCCCGAGCACGAGGTGCCCGTCGAAGGGCGCGTCCAGATGCAGGGCCACCCGCAGCCGCACCGGCTCCCCGGCGGCCACCCGGCCGAGGCGTACGAACTCCTCCGGCACGTGCCCCTTCGGACCGAGCACCGCGCGGTGCACCGGGTCCTTGTACACGCCCAGGGTCTCGGACCACTCGACGACCGAGGTGACGCGGCCTGCGGGCCCCTCCCGCAGCACGGCCGCGCGCGGACCGAACGTCGCGTGCACCGTGGTCCGTGCCGGAGTCCCGGAGCCGGACGGCAGGGCCCACCCGTCCCGGACGCCGTCCTCACCGGGCGCCTCCGCCCGGTGTCCGAAGGTCCGGCACTCGGTGACGGCCGGGCCCCCGGGCGGACCGGTCGCCGGACGGGCGAAGTCGCCCCAGGTGTCGTCGAGCGTCGGGACGAGCACCATGTCCCACTCCGCGTCCGGCGGCACCACGGCGAGGACGGCGGCGGGCGCGCGGCACACCGGCGGCCCGGCGGGCGCCGGGCCGGGCGCCGGGCCCGGCGCCGGGAGGACCAGCAGCGCCGCGGGGCCCGTGTCGAAGGGGACCTCGACCTCCACCGCCGGTCCCCCGTCCGTGACGGGCAGCACCGGCAGCACCCGGGGAGCACCGCCGAATGGGTCCACCAGCACGGCCGGGCCCGCCACGTCCCGTACCCGGACCCGGGCCCGGCGCGCCCAGCGGCCGGGGTCGAAGTCGTAGCGGGCGTCCAGCCAGCCCAGTGCGGCCCCCCGCTCGTCGGGGGCGGCCACGGACGCCCGGGTGGCCCGGGGGGAGCCCGCTGTCAGGAACACCACCGTGGCGCCCTCCACCCGGCGCGCGAGCGCGGGGACCGATGCGCGGACGACCGGCCGCAGAGCGCCCAGCGCCGCGCCGAGCGCTTCGTCCGCCCCGCTGCCCCCTTCCCCGTCCGGCAGGGGGATGTGCACCGCCCGGCCGTCCGCGAAGCACGTCCGCAGCTCGGTCGCGGGCCGGGGCGTGCCGGGGCCGACGAGCCGTTCGGGCAGCGCGCCCAGCGCGATCAGCAGCCCGCCCGCGGTGGCGAACTCCCCCAGTTGCCGCGCGGTCACCTCTTCGAGGACGGTGCAGGAGGGCAGTACCACCGCGGCGTACGCCTCGGCCGCGACCCGCAGCCGTACCCCGTCGCCGAGCCGGGAGACCTCGGCACGGGCCACCGACGCGTCGTCGATGACATCGGCGTCCACCCCCAGCCGGTCCAGGGCACCCGGCCGGGTACGGAACCAGGCCATGTCCCCGGTGAGCCCGAGGTACACCGACTGGGCGCGCGCCGCGTCCGGGGCCACCCCGTCCAGGGCGGTGCCCGCCTGCGCGGTCGTGGTGGGCAGCAGGACCGCGACGTCGCACAGGTGGTGACCGAGGCTCAGGGCCGCGCACAGCCGGGCCACGGCATCGGCGAAGACCCGGTGGTGGCGCCAGTACGGCTGACGCCAGTCGGTCGCCGGGGGAGCCCACTCCCACCAGCCGCCCTTGGTCGTGTAGTAGACGGCATGCGGGTTGTAGAGCGTGGCCCCGGCCCGCAGCCACGGGAGCAGCCAGTCGAAGGTCTCCTCCAGGGTGCCGCCCCAGCCGGTGGAGTGGAAGGCCTCCACCCAGGTACGGGGGCGGCCGTAGAGGTGGGCGAGCGAGGAGTGGACGCGGGCGTCCCCGTGGTGATCCGAGCCGGGAGCCGAGAACCAGCGGTGGGTGCGCGGGTAGTCGGCGTACAGCTCCACGCCCGCCACCGGATGCCCGGCGCGGGCGGGGTCCTGCTGATCGCAGCCGACGAGCAGCCCGTGCCGCTCGTGCCAGGCGGCCAGCGGCCGGAAGAAGGCATCCTCGGCCAGCTCGGCGCGGGTGAGGTGGTAGTCGCGGCGGACCCGGTGGGCGTCCGGGTCCGCCGCGTCGGCGTACAGGGCGTCGAGCCGGTCGGCGACGTCGTAGCCGCGCAGCCGCCGAAACGCGCCGGCGAAACCGTCCGACCAGGTCGGCAGTGACGGCAGTTCGTCCTGGAACGAGCCCACCACGACCGTCCCGAGCAGGCTGCCGAGCCGCCGCTCGAACTCCCCGTGCACCCGCTCCAGCAGTGCCGCGCACGCCCCGGCGCCGAGATAGTCGAAGCCGAGCGCCTCGTCGTGATGGAGCGTCAGCCGCCATCGCCCCGCGCCCGGCGCCCGCACCACCCCGTCGGTCACCGCCACCCGCACCGCCGGACCGGCGCTGTGGCCCTCACCGTCCACTGGCTCCGCGCTGCCCGCCAGCGGCCGGCCGCCCGCCGGGCAGCGCAGTTCGCCGGGCGCGTCCGCCGGGCACTCCACCACGGCCCGCGTCCGGCAGAGCCGGCGCCCCGCGTACCCCGGCCGCTCGTCGACCAGCCGGGCCTGGAGGTCGGCACCGGAGAAGCCGAGCTGGTCGTAGAACCAGAGACCGGTGCCCAGCACGCGGGCGTCCTCGCAGACCCCGGTGAACAGTTCCCACCACGCCTCGGAGAGGAACGGCGGGTCGTCGGCGTCCGAGCCGAACAGCGGACCCGACGGCGCCAGGTTGAGCACCACCAGCTGGTGCACCCCGCCCCGCGCGAAGTGCTCCAGCTGCGCCCGCAGCCGGGCCCGGTCGAGCCGCTCTCCGCTCCACCACCAGATCGCGACGGGGGAGAAGGAGCGCGGCGGTCTGGCCAGGACCGCCGCGAGGCGCTCGGGCAGGACCCCGCTCGCAGGGTCCGCCATGAGTGCTCCTCAGCCCTTGAGGCCGCCCGCGAAGCCCTTGATCACATAGCGCTGGAGGACCACGAAAACGATCAGGACCGGCAGCGCGGCGAGCACCAGCCCGGCGAAGACGAGCCCGTAGTCCGAAACGTACTGCCCGACGAACGCGAAGATGCCCACCGGCACGGTCTCCTTGGCGGAACCGCCCAGATACAGCAGTGGGGTGAAGAAGTCGTTCCATACGAACACCGCGTTCAGGATGATCACGGTGCCGGTGATCGGGCGCAGCAGGGGGAACACGACCCGGGTGAACGCCTGCCGGTGGTTGCAGCCGTCGATCAGCGCGGCCTGCGCGTAGTCCTGCGGCAGGGCGCGGACGAACCCGGTGTACAGGAAGACGGTGAAGGGCAGCTGGATGCCGGTGTAGAAGAGCACCATGCCCTGGTAGGTACCGAGCCAGCCGAGGCCGTCGACCAGTTTGTACAGCGGGATCATGCCCAGCTGGAAGGGCAGCACGATCCCCAGCAGGAACAGGACGTACAGCCCGTAGCCGAGTCCCCGGGCGCAGCGGGCGAGGTAGTACGCGCCGGTGGAGCCGAGGACGATCAGGAGCAGCAGGCTGACGCCGGTGATGACGGTGCTGTTGACCAGGGCGGGCCCCAGCGAGGCGGAGGACCAGGCGTCACCGAAGTTGCCGAGGGTGGGCGGCGAGGGCGGCGACAGCGGCGATTGGGAGATCTGCCGGGGGTCCTTCAGGGCCAGGGTGACCAGGGCGTACACCGGGAACAGGAAGACGACGGCGACGGCGGCCATCAGCAGTTCCAGGGCGTACCGCCCGAAGGGCAGCCCGCGGCGTCCGCGTCCGGGGCGGGACGCCGTCGGGCCGGGGACCGTTGCGGTGTTCATGCGGTGACCTCCCGCGCACGCAGGTAGCGGAGCTGAACCAGCGAGACCGCGGCGACGAACAGGGCGAGGACCAGGGCGACGGCGGTGCTGTAGCCGAACTTTCCGTAGACGAACGCCTCCTTGTACAGGACGGTCGACAGGGTCTCGCTGGAGGTGCCGGGACCGCCGTTGGTGGCGGCGTAGACCTGGTCGAAGAGCTTGAGGCCGCCGATGGTCGACAGCATCAGATTGATCGTCAGCGCCGGGGCCAGCAGCGGCCAGGTGACATAGCGGAAACGCTGCCAGGAGCCCGCGCCGTCGATCCTGGCGGCTTCGTGGAGTTCGGCGGGCACCCCCTGGAGCCCGGCCAGGAAGACCACCATCGAGTAGCCCGCGTACTGCCACACCACCATCGCCGCGACGGACCACAGGGCGAGCGAGGGGTCGCCCAGCCAGTCCTGGCGCAGCGAGCCGAGACCGACCGCGCCGAGGAGGCCGTTGAGACCGGCGCCGTTCTCCGGGTTGTAGATGTACTTCCAGAGGATGGCGACCATGACCGGGCTGACCACGGCCGGCGCGAAGAAGACCAGCCGCAGCACCGCCCGGGACTTGATGCCGGCGTGGACGCCGAGCGCGAGCAGCAGGCCGATGCCGTTCTGGACGACGACCACGGCGACGGTGAGGAGCAGGGTGTTGCCGACCGACTCCAGGGCCCGGCTGTCGTCGAGCAGGGCACGGAAGTTGTCCAGGCCGGTGAAGGAGAAGCCGCCGATCCCCGACCAGTCGGTGAAGGCGTACATGACCCCGGCGAGGCTCGGGTACAGCACGACGACGGCGTAGACGACGAGCGCGGGGGCGACGAAGAGCCATGGCGGCACGGTGTGGTCGCGGTGGCGTACGGTCCGGCCGCCGCCGGTGCGCGGGCCGGAACCGCCCCGCCCCGGCGCGTCGGGGACGGTCTGTTCGGAGGTGCTCGTCACGACTTCTTCCCGTATGCCTCGTCCATCTGGCCCAGCGCCCCGTCGATGTCCTTCTTGCCCGCGAGGAGGTCCTGCACGGCGGCGAAATGGGCGGGCTGCACCTCGGCGTTGGGCCAGCTCTGGTCCATGAACGGCACCGCCCGGCTGTCGTCGATGACGGGCAGGAAGCCATCGAGAGCGGGGTCGGTCTTCGTGGTGGCGCCGCGCTTGAAGGGGATGGCCGCCACGGCCTGTGCCCAGCGGTCGATGTTCTCCTGCTTCCCGAGGAACTCGACGAACTCCTTCGCCCCGTCCTTGCGGGACCGCGCCGAGACTCCGAGCCCCACGACGATGCCCGCCGGGATCCACAGCTTTTCGGGGTCGTCCCCGCCGGGGAAGGGGAACATCCCCAGATCCTCCGGCTCGCGCGCCGCCTGACGGAAGCCGGCCAGCACGGCGGACACCTGCACGGCCATCGCGGCCCGGCCGCTCGCGACCATCGAGGTCTGCTGCTCGTACGTCGTGCCGTTGGGGTTCTCGTTGAAGAAGCCCCGGCGCTGGAGTTCCTGGTACTTGCCCAGTGCGTCGGCCCACCCGGAGCCGCGGAAGTGCGCCTTGCCGGAGGCCATGTCGGCGTCGAAGCCGGGATTCTGCGCGTAGACGGCGTTGGGCACCAGGGCGTAGGTGATCAGCTGGGTGACCCAGGGGGTCTGCGTGCCGAGCGCGATCGGGATGATGCCCTCGGCCTTCAGCCTGGCGCAGACGTCGAGGAGCTCGCCCCAGGTCTTCGGGGGCTCGACGCCGGCTCTGGCGAAGGCCTTCTTGTTGTAGATGGCCCCGATGACACTGCTGCCCGCCGAGAAGAGATACGTTTTGTCACGGTACTGGTACGCCGGATGGAAGTTCTCCGGGACCTCCTTCGTCCAGGACTGCTCGCTCAGGTCGGCCAGCAGTCCGGCCCTGGCCAGCTCGGTCATGGACATGGCGCTGCCACTGCCGGGATAGAGCACGTGCACGTCGGGGGCGTTGCCCCCGGCGAGCTGGGTGCGCAGCACCGTCTGCACCTGGTCGGTAGGGGCGAAGGACGTGGCGAACGCGGAGTCCGGGCGGGCCGTGCGGTAGCGGGCGATCAGCTCCTCCACCGGCTTCTGCTGATCGGCGACGCCCACGACGCGGACCTTGCCGGAACCGCCACCGGATTGCGAGCAGGCCGTCAGTGCGGACGGCAGGGCGGCGAGCGCGGCCACCCCGCCGCCGATCCGGAGGAATCCCCGGCGGCCGACCGTGCTCCGGTCCGGCCGGAAGCGAGAACCCGTCGTCATGGTGTGTCCTCCTGGTACGAGCCTGATGCGCGTCGGCCGGGGGCGGGCGACGGCGGCGGCCGGTGGGCCCCGGGTGTTCCGGAGCGGCCCTCGGCCGGGGGATGGGCGGCGGTGAAGCGGTAGGAGCCCGAGGACACGCGGTAGATCACGTGGCCTGGCGCGGCCGAGACCCGGGTGAGGTGGGGGTCGTCGGGGCCCGGTACCAGCCCCGACTCACGGACCGAACCGGGGTCGGTGGTCGGCAGGTGCACCTCGGCGGTGGCCCCGGGCGGTACCGTGACGCGCAGGGCGATCAGACCGTCGCTGCGCTCCCAGGTCACGGTGATGGTGCCGCGCACCGATTCGTGACGGGCGCTCGCGTGGCGCAGACCGCCGGGGCGCGGCCTGATCCGCAGTGTGCGGTACCCCGTGGAGTCCGGTGTCTGGTCCAGGCCCGCGACCCCCCGGTACAGCCACTCGCCGATGGAGCCGAGCGCGTAGTGGTTGAAGGAGTTCATCGACGGCGCCCGGAAGCCGGCGCCGGGCGTCCAGCCGTCCCACCGCTCCCAGATGGTGGTGGCGCCGTGGCGCAGCGGGAACCGCCACGACGGCACCTCCTCGCGCAGCAGCAGCGCGTGGGCGAGGTCGGACCGGCCGTGGGCGTCGAGGACGGGGGCGGCGAGCGCCACACCGAGGAAGCCGGTCAGCAGGGCGGGCCCGGCCGACTCGACGAGCTCGGCGAGACGGCGGGCGGCACCGGCGGCCTGCCGGGCGGGCAGCAGCTCGAAGGCGAGCGCGAGAAGGTACCCGGTCTGGGTGTCGCCCGCGATCCGCACGACCGGCTCTTCGCCCGTTTCCTCGCGGGCCGTGACGAAGCGTTCGGCGAACGTACGGCGGATGTCCTCGGCCAGCCGGTGGTAGCGCCGTTCCCGCTCCCGGCGGCCCAGCGCCCCGGCGGCCCTGGCGGTGATCCGGGCGCTGTGCGCGAAGTACGCGGTGGCCACGACCTCGCGCGGGGTGGGCGTGCCGGGGGCGAGCCAGTCCGAGAAGTGCGGGCCCACCCGGTGGCGCCAGACCAGGTCCGGATTGTGGCGGTGCACCAGATCGACCCAGGCGCACATGGAGTCCAGGGACCGGGCGAGGAAGCGGGGGTCGTCGTAGCTGCGGTACAGGTGCCACGGGATGATCACCCCCGCGTCGGCCCAGCCGGGCGCGCCCTCGTCGGCCACCCCCGCCAGACGCGGGGCCACGTTGGGGAAGCCGCCGTCCGGGGTGCGGGCGTCCTCGATGTCGCGCAGCCACTTGGTGAAGAACGCGGCGACGTCCGCGTTGAGCGCGGCGGTCGGGAGGAAGACCTGCGCGTCGGCCAGCCAGCCGAGCCGCTCGTCACGCTGCGGACAGTCCGTGGGCACACTGACGAAATTCGAGCGCTGGCCCCAGGCCACGCAGTCGTGCAGCTGCCGCAGTCCCGCGTCCGAGCAGTCGAACTCCCCGGCCCACGGAGTGTCACTGTGCAGGACCACGGCCACGACGTCCGGTTCGGCCAGCTCCGTGAGGCCGCTGATCTCCGCGTACCGGAAGCCGTGGTAGGTGAAGCGCGGTTCGAACACGATGTGCTCGCGCCCGTCCCCGACGAGCACGTCGGTCGCGGCGGCGGTGCGCAGATTGGCCGTGTACAGCTGCCCGGCGCCGTCCAGCACCTCGGCGTGCCGGATCACCACGCGGGCGCCCGGGGCGAGATGACGGATGGTCAGGCGTAAGCGTCCGGCGAGGTTCTGGCCGAAGTCGACGATGTGGACACCGGTGGAGTGACGTTTCACCGAGCGGGGGCGCAGCTCGCCCGTTGCCCGCACCGGTTCGTCGGCGGCGGCCACGAGCGGCCCGTGGCCGGTGTCGGTGACCCGGGCGGGCGGCCAGTGGGAGTCGTCGAAGCCGGGCAGCTCCCAGCCCTCGGCGGCGTGCCGCAGATCGTGGCACTCGCCCATCAGCAGATCGGCGTGGCGGATCGTTCCTGTGGCGGTGCGCCAGCTCGCGTCGGTGGCGATCACGGTGCTGTCGCCGTCCGCCCCGGTCAGCCGGAGCTCGGCCAGGAACTGCGGGAACGAGCCGTAGTGGGCCCCGGCCCGGCGCGGCTCGAACCCCACGAAGCCGCTCCACCAGCCGTCGGCCACGGTGGCCGCGAGGACGTTCTCGCCCTCCCGCAGCAACGCGGTGACGTCGTACGTCTGGTACTGGACGCGGTGGTGGTAGTCCGTCCAGCCGGGGGCCAGCTCGGCGTCGCCGACCCGCTCCCCGTTGAGCCGCAGCTCGTACAGGCCACGCGCACTGACATGGACACGGGCACGGGCCCCGGCCGGGGCGGTGAAGGACCGGCGCAGCAGGGGGCAGGGGGTGAGTCCGTGGTCGTCGAGCGCGAACTCGCCCTCGGTAGGCGCGTCCATGACATCGACCGGACGCGGGCCCTGGCCGATCCACACCGCGTGCCACCGGTCGGCGGGCATGAAGCCGGTCTCGAACCACGAATCGGCCTCGGCGGGAGCGCCTCGATCCGCCGGCCACACCGAGACCCGCCAGTGGAAGCGGGTGAGGCCCGCGAGCACCGGCCCCGCGTAGCCGACCGCCGTCGCGCCGGGGTCCGCCACCCGTCCCGTGTCCCAGAGGAGTTGACCGCCGCCGTCCAGATCCTCGGCGCGCCCGGCGACCTGGACCCGGTAGGCGACCGGGTCGTCGCCCCGGAGGTCGGAGGCCAGACGCCAGGAGAGCCGGGGCGCGGGCTCGTCGATCCCCAGCGGGGTGGCGCGGTGCTCGCAGCGCAGCGCGTACGGCCGCAGCCTCCGGACACCGGACACGAGCACGTCCTTCCGTCGCACCGAATTTCCCGATGTGAAATCTAACGTTAATTCTGTGGCGTGGAGACTATGAGCAGGTCCAAGGGGTGTCAAGAGTGTCGCCCGGCTGTCGTCGGCCGCCTCGGAAATGGTCGATGTATCCCCAACTAAGCACCTGTGAACGGCAAAATGACCATGAGTCGGTAGTCTTGTGGCGCATGATTCCCCTGTGATATTCACGCTGTGATTACCACATGGACGGGCGTGAAATCACGCGCCGATCCCACCTCGTACCGGGCGGAATTCCGTTCGACGAAGGGACGAGATTCATGCAAATGAACAGTGGGTCAGGTGGTACCGGAGTGCTCGGAAGACGAATGATGCTCGGCGGCACCGTCGGCATGGCCCTCGCCGCGGCCGGGCTGTCGGCGAGCCGGGCCTGGGGCGACAGCAGCTTCCGCGAGAATCCGTTCGCTCTGGGGGTGGCGTCCGGCGATCCCTGGCCGGACGGAGTCGTGCTGTGGACCCGGCTGGCCCCCCAGCCCCTCGCACCCGACGGGAACGGGGGCATGCCGCCGTACGCCGTCGAGGTGCGGTGGGAGGTCGCCAAGGACGACCGCTTCCGCCACGTCGTACGCCGTGGACGGACCCGCGCGGTGCCCGAGCTCGCCCACTCCGTCCATGTCGAGGTCTCCGGGCTCCAGCCGGGCCGTCACTACTACTACCGCTTCCAGGCCGGTGGTGTGCTCAGCCCCGTCGGCCGCACCCGCACCGCGCCCCCGCCGAACAGCCTGCCCAAGGGGGTCGACTTCGCCTTCGTCTCCTGCCAGGCGTGGTTCGAGGGCTTCTACACCGCCTACCGCCACCTCGCCGAGGAGGACGTCGACCTCGTCCTGCACCTGGGCGACTACATCTACGAGAACGCCATCGACGCCATGGGCGGCGTACGCAAGGTCCCGGTCGACGCGGAACTGCGCCCCGAGCCGATGAACCTCGTCCAGTACCGCAACCGTCACGCCCTGCACCGCTTCGACCCCGACCTGATCGCCGCCCACCAGGCCCATCCCTTCGCCCTGGTCTGGGACGACCACGAGGTCGAGGACAACTGGGCGGGCGACAAGTCCAAGACCGACAGCGAGCCCGACCAGGACCCGGCGGTCTTCCGCCAGCGCGCCGCGGCCGCCTTCCAGGCGTACTACGAGCATCTGCCGCTGCGGCTCCCGAACAAGCCGCACGGTTTCCAGGCCCGGATGTACCGCCGTCTGCGCTACGGGCGGATGGCCACCTTCCATGTCCTCGACACCCGGCTCTTCCGCGACGACCAGCCCTGCGGCGACGGCACCAAGAGCGGCTGCGACGAACGGCTGACCCCCGGCCGCACCATCCTCGGCCCCGAGCAGGAGCAGTGGCTCTACCGCGGCCTCGGCCGCTCCGACACCACGTGGAACATGATCTCGCAGCAGATCCCGGTGACCCAGGTCGACACCGATCCGGGCCCCGGCCAGTCCTTCGTGATGGACTTCTGGGACGGATACGTGGACGCCCGCCGACGCCTGTTCAAGGAGCTCACCGACCGCGAGGTGAGCAACCCCGTGGTCCTCACCGGGGACATGCACCGTCACCTCGCCGCCAACCTCAAGCAGGACTTCGACGACCCCGGATCGCCCACTCTCGGCGTCGAATTCGTCGGCTCGTCCATCTCCACCACCAAGGACGGAATGGACCTCGACCCCTCCGGCGCGAAACTGCTCGCGGCCAACGAGCACATCGAGTTCACCAACTTCCAGCGCGGTTACGTACGCTGCTCACTGACCCGGGAGCGGTGCCGAGCCGACTTCCGGGTCCTCCCGTACGTCACCACGCCCGGCGCCCCCGTCTCGACCCGGACCTCCTATGTGACCGAGTCCGGCCACCCCGGGCTCCAGCAGGCCTGACACGGCGCGACCGCCCCCTGCCGGAAGGGCGGCAGGGGGCGGCTGTGTCCGGGCGGGCCCGTCACCGCCCGGAGGCGGCGGGCGTCAGGCGCCCTGGCCGTTCAGCGGCGGGTAGGCGTTGCGCAGCAGCTCCTGGAACTGCGCGGAGAACCAGTGCCCCGCCAGCGGAGCGCCCGGCAGGGCCCCCGACGGGTTGTAGCCGTTGCGGCCGTTCCCGGTGTACGTCGGGTCGCACATCCGGTCGAAGCCCTTGCCCTCGTCGTTGTCGACGGGCTGGCTGTTGCCGTCCGACTCGCCCGGCGGCTTCGCCCAGACGTAGGCGTCGATGCCCGGTTCGGGGGCGGCGGTCGGCCGTTCGCCGATGCCCGCGCCACTCTGGTTGCACCAGTTGCCGGCGTGGATGCGCCGGTCCACCCGGCCGCCGTCGACATAGGCGTCCACACTGGTCTGCGGCCCCGCCGCGCCGGGCCGGGCGGAGCCACCCCAGCCGTTGCGCGCCGTGTCGACCAGCATGCCGATGTCCGGGGCGAATCCCTGCCGTACCAGCTCGGTGCGGAGCGCCTGCGCGAACGACAGCTCGTCGACGTAGTAATTCCAGTCCACCCACTTCGACTGGCGCACCGTCGTCCCGTTCACGGCGTCGGTGACCTTGAAATAGGGCTCTTTCAGGGACGAGTAGTTGGCCGTATTGACGATGAATCCGTGTACGTCGGAGACGGCCGCCCCCTCCGTGGCAGCCGCCTTCCTGAATTCCTGCGCGGCGGGTACGAAGTTGGAGTCCCAGCCCAGCCAGCCGTGATGAGCGGCGTCCACGTAGTTGTAGACGTTGGGGATCGCGCCCAGGGTGTGCAGGGCGTAGCCGACCCCCTTCTCGTAGTTGCCGTTCGCCTTCATGGTCGCGCAGGCGGCGGTGGAGCCGTCCGAACCGCCGGCGTTGGTCACCAGGTTCGGCAGTGAGTCCGGTTCGATGAGGGCGACGATGCGCAGGCTCGCGTAGGCGGGGTCGGCGAGAATGCTGGCGATGGGGTCGATGTACTCGTTCTTGTACCGGTCGATCTCGGTGGCGCCGAGCTCGCCGTTGGAGGCCAGCGCGGCGCAGTCCCGCCCCGGCAGGTCGTAGATGACCACCTGGAAGAGGTCGGCGCCCTGTGCCAGCGCCGTGTCGAGGTGGGCGCGCAGTCCGCGTGCGCCCGAGGTGCCCGCGATGGCCGCGATGCGGTCCATCCAGACGAACGAGGGCTCGTCGGCGATGACGCTGCCGCCCGGTTCGGCGGAGGCCCTGGCGGACCAGTCGGGATTCACGTACGCGGTGGCCCCCGCGTAGGGGTTGTCCACCCGGGCGGCGGCCGAGGCCGGCGCGGGGAGGGTGACCGTCAGCGCCGCGCCCAGGGCGAGGGCGCAGAGCGCGGCGGACCTTCGGTGGGCTCGGTGCGAGGTGGTACCTGTCCTTCTCATGGCGGCTCCGTGATTCGCTCGGGTGCCAGCGGGAGGTCGGCCCGCGGGCCTCGGGGATGGTGCCGTACGGAGGCAGCGGCTCGGGGCGCGCTGCCCGCACCGGGTTCCGGGGAGGGGGAACCCGGCGTTCAGGAGTGCTCCCGAGGACGGTCGTCCGGCCGTCGCTGTGTGCGAGTCTTGACTGTGGGAGCGCTCCCAAGGTGACGCGGTGATGCGCACCTGTCAAGAGTTGAAGCGCGGCCGCTTCGGTGGTGAAGGCCGGACGGGCACCGGTGTGCCCGGGAAAGCCGCAGGTCGCGAGCGGTGTGTCCAGAACCGGAGAAGAGCGTTCGGTCCGTGGTGCGCCGCACGGGCCCGCGAAACGCCCGAAGCCCCCTTCATCGATGGATGAAGGGGGCTTCGGACCTGCCCGGCGGGGTCAGAGGCCGGACACGACCCGGGAAAGGGGACGCGGCCTCAGGACTCGCGTGTCGCCGCCATCCCCAGGGTGATCAGGCCGAGCACCACCCACCCGAACCAGAGCCAGCCGCTGCTGCCCAGAGCCACCGTGTAGGCGGTGACCATGACCAGGGCCGCCAGCGTGAGTACTCCCATGGCCTTCGTGGATCCGGACATGCCCGCACCCTCCTCATCGGCTGTGTGGCCGTGGAGGCCATCGTCACCCCTGAGGCGTGCCCGGCGCTACCGCCCGCGTGCCTGCAATGAGGCGAGATACGCGTTGTACGCCTCAAGCTCCTGGTCACCGTCCCGGTCGGCCGCCCGGTCGGAGCGCTTCGCCATCCGTTGCTCGGAGTGGTACCACTGGTAGACCAGCGCGATCAGCACCAGCACCGACGGGATCTCGCTGAAGGCCCAGGCGATTCCGCCGGCCCAGCTCTGATCACTCAGGGGATCGATGCCCAGCGAGGCCGGCGGGTGCTGGTACGTCCCCACCATCGGCGTCGACGCCATCATCAGCGCGATCCCGAAGAACGCGTGGAACGGCATTCCCGCGAACAGCTCCAGCATCCGCATCACGTAGCCCGGCCGGTGCGGACCCGGGTCGACGCCCATGATCGGCCAGAAGAACACCAGGCCGACCGCGAGGAAGTGCACCATCATCGCGATGTGGCCGGTCTTCGATCCCATCAGGAAGTCGAAGAGGGGGGTGAAGTACAGCGCGTACAGGCTCGCGATGAACATCGGAATCGTGAAGGCCGGGTGCGTGATCACCCGCATGTACCGGCTGTGCAGCAGCTTGAGCAGCAGCTCGCGCGGACCCGTCCGGCCGCGGCCCGCGACCGGCAGCGCGCGCAGGGCCAGCGTCACCGGGGCACCCAGCAGCAGCAGGATCGGCGACAGCATGCTGATCACCATGTGCTGCACCATGTGCACGCTGAACATGACCATGCCGTAGTCGTTGAGCTTGGTGCACATCACCAGGGCGATGCTCAGCACACCCACGACGAAGAAGGCGGTCCGGCTGATCGGCCAGCTGTCTCCACGTCTGCGCAGGCGCAGTACGGCGTACGCGTACAGGCCGATGGCGAGGACGCAGCTGATGAGGAAGAAGGGGTCCGCGGAGAACGCGAGTCCCCGCCCCAGCGTGAACGGCGGCAGGCCCATGTCCATGCCGTGCCCGCTGTGATCCATCTGTTCACTCCCGCCGGGGGCTTCCCCGATTCGTGCCGGTTGTCCCGACCAGAGTAGAACTGCCCCCGGCCGCGGTCGCGGCCGGGGGCAGTCCAGTGGACCGGGTCTCGCTCAGAGCACGCACTCCGCCTCGGCGTACCGCTCGGCCGGGACGGTCTTCAGTGATTCCACGGCCTCGCTCAGCGGCACCATGACGATGTCCGTGCCGCGCAGCGCCGTCATCATGCCGAACTCGCCGCGGTGCGCCGCCTCCACCGCGTGCCAGCCGAACCGGGTGGCGAGCACCCGGTCGTAGGCGGTCGGCGTGCCGCCGCGCTGGACGTGGCCGAGTATCACCGGGCGGGCCTCCTTGCCGAGCCGCTGCTCCAGCTCGCTGGAGAGCCGGGTGGCCATGCCGGCGAACCGCTCGTGCCCGTAGACGTCCTTGCTGCCCTGCTCGATCTCCATGGACGAGCCCGCGCGGGGCTTGGCGCCCTCCGCGACGACCACGATCGCGAACTTCTTCCCCGCCGTGAAACGCGCGCCGACCACCTTGGCCAGCTCTTCTATGTCGAAGGGGCGCTCCGGCACGACGATGGCGTGCGCACCGGCCGCCATGCCCGAGTGCAGCGCGATCCAGCCGGTGTGGCGGCCCATGACCTCCACGATCAGCACCCGCTGGTGCGATTCGGCGGTCGTCTTGAGCCGGTCGAGCGCCTCCGTCGCGACTCCCACAGCGGTGTCGAAACCGAAGGTCACGTCGGTGGAGGCTATGTCGTTGTCGATGGTCTTCGGGACACCGACGATCGGCAGGCCCGCCTCGGAGAGCAGACTGGCCGCCTTGAGGGTGCCCTCGCCGCCGATCGGGATGATCGCGTCGAGGCCGAGGTCGGCGACATGGCCCCGGGCCCGCTCGACACCGCCGCGCAGATGGGCGGGCTGGACCCGGGAGGAGCCGAGGATCGTGCCGCCGCTGGCGAGAATGCCACCCACCGCGTCGAGGTCAAGCTTGCGGTAGTCGCACTCCAGCAGGCCCTTCCACCCGTCGTGGAAGCCGATGACCTCGTCGCCGTGGTCGACCACCGCGCGATGCACGACGGAGCGGATGACGGCGTTGAGGCCGGGGCAGTCGCCGCCGGAGGTGAGCACACCAATTCGCATTGCCCGGGAAACCTTTGCAACGTGGGCCGACGACCGGACCCCGTCGTCCGGCTGGTTCCCCGCCACCCTACCGGCGTGGGGTGGCGGGACCGAACCAGGCGTCCACCTGCTGGGATTCGCTCAGACGAGCGAATTACGCCTCATCAGGCGGGCTGTGTCGCGGACGCGATGCGCTCGCTGCGCAGCGCCTCGTACCAGCGGTCGTCCGTCGGCGGGAGCGCGTTGACATCGAGGGCCAGCTTCAGCAGCAGGTCCGCGATCTGCGGGTTGCGCGCCATCACCGGACCGTGCATGTACGTACCGAAGACGGTGTCGTTGTACGCGCCCTCGGTGCCGTCGCCGGTGCCGTTGCCCCGGCCGAACTGCACCCGGGCGAACGGCCGCGCCGTCGGGCCGAGGTGGGTGACGCCCTGGTGGTTCTCGAAGCCCGTCAGTGGCGGGAGTCCGAGCCGGGGGTCGATGTCGGCCAGTACGTCACCGACGCACCGGGCCCCCTCGCCGCGGGTGGAGACCACGTCGAGCAGCCCGAGACCGGGCTCGCGCTCGCCGAGATCGTTGATGAACTCGTGGCCGAGGATCTGGTAGCCCGCGCAGACCGAGAAGATGATCGCGCCGTTCGACGCGGCCCGGCTGAGCCCGCCGTCCCGGCGCAGCCGCTCCGCGGCCAGACGCTGCGGCCGGTCCTCACCGCCACCGATCAGATAGATGTCACCGGACGTCGGGACCGGCTGGTCGCTGCGCACGTCGACGCGCTGCACGTCGAGACCGCGCTGCCGGGCCCGGCGCTCCACCACCAGCGCGTTGCCCTGGTCGCCGTAGGTGCTGAGGAGGTCGGGGTAGACCCAGACCAGGCGCAGACCGTTGTTGCTCATGCTTCGTCCTCTCCGGAGATGGCCGGGCCCGGGGTCAGTTGCCGACACGACGGCGCAGGTCCTGGAAGGCGGTGTAGTTGGCGATGACCTCGATACGGCCGGGCGGGGCCTGCTGCACGGCCTCGTCCAGGGTCTCGCAGACCCGGAAGTCGAGCCCGGCCACTTCGAGGCGGACCGCCAGGTCCAGCTTGCGGTCACCGAGCACGAAGATCGGGTGTCCGGCGAGCTGGGGGTAGTCCACGTCCCACAGCCAGGAGGTGTCCGTGCCGTCGGCGCCGCGCGCGTTGACGGAGAGGATCACCGGCGTGGGCGGCGGGTCGATCAGTGAGAACGTCTCCAGCCAGCCCGCCGGGTTCTTCGCCAGCAGCAGCCGCAGCTCGCGGCCGAGGAAGGACACCACGTCGTACCGGCCCGCGACCGCCTGTACCTGGTACATGCGCTCCAGCGCGACCTGCGGCGGCACACCGAAGACGGCGGCCACGGCGGCGGAGCTGGTGGCGTTGGCCTTGTTGGCGCGGCCCGGCAGCTGGAGGTGGATCGGCCAGGCCGAACCGTGCGGGTCCAGGACGTAGTCGCCGTGCAGTACCCAGCTCGGGGCGGGCCTGCGGAATCCGCACTCGCCGCAGAACCAGTCATCGCCGGGGCGCTGCATCACACCGCCGCAGGCGGGGCAGGACCAGGCGTCGTCCTTCCACGCCTGACCCGCCGCCACCCACACCACATTGGGGGAGGAGGAGGCGGCCCAGACGATCAGCGGGTCGTCGGCGTTGGCCACGATCACGGCCTTCGAGCCGGACAGCCCCTCGCGCCACTTCTCCGCCAGCATCCGGGTCTCCGCCGCGCGGTCCAGCTGGTCGCGCGAGAGGTTGAGCAGCGCGATCACCTTGGGCGTCGTGTCCCGGGCGACCCCGGCGAGGTACTTCTCGTCGACCTCGATCACGCCGTACTGCGCGTCCGAGCCGCCCGCCAGCGCCGAGGTGATGCCCGCGGGCATGTTCGCGCCGAGCGCGTTCGACACGACCGGGCCCGCGGCCCGCAGGGCCTCGGCGATCAGCCGGGTCGTCGTCGTCTTGCCGTTCGTCGCCGACACGAGGATCACGTCCAGGTGCTGCGCCAGCCGCCCCAGCAGGTCGGGGTCGAGCTTGAGCGCCACCCGGCCGCCGATCACCGATCCGCTGCCGCGCCCCGCGGCGCGTGACACCGCCGCCGCGGCTTTGCCCGCCGTCACGGCCAGCTTGGCCCGTGGCGACAGCGGCTCCGTGTTGCCTGCCATCGTCCTAGATCCTCCTTGCATCGGTCCGCGGTCCAGCCTATCGATGTCCGGCGCGAAGGCCGCACCCTGGCACCGCCGCGAGGCCCGGGGCCCCGCGGAACGTACGATCGTGGGCATGCGAAACCGCCCGATCCCCGGTAGTTCCGGACTGATTCGTGCCATGAGCCTGCTCGGTGATCCGGTGCTGCACCAGGCCTGCGAACCCGTCACGGACTTCGGCCCCTCGCTCGCCCGGCTCGTCGAGGACATGTACGCCACCATGTACGCGGCCGAGGGAGTCGGCCTCGCGGCCAACCAGATCGGCGTCGCGCTGCGGGTGTTCGTCTACGACTGTCCGGACGACGACGATGTCCGCCACCTCGGCCACCTGGTCAACCCGAGGCTCGTCGAGGCCGACGGCGTCACCGTACGCGGCCCGGAGGGGTGCCTCTCGCTGCCCGGCATCGAGGCGGGCACCGAGCGGTTCGACCGGGCCGTCGTCGAGGGCGTCACGATGACCGGCGAACCGGTCCGGGTCACCGGCAGCGGCTTCTTCGCGCGCTGCCTCCAGCATGAGTGCGATCACCTCGAAGGCGCCGTCTACACCGACCGGTTGACCGGGCTGCGCCGCCGCAGGGCGCTGCGCGCGGCCGGCCGGGCGCCCTGGGCGCGTACCGGCTGACGGTCCGCGCCGGCGGGGGCGGCAGGGGGCCGGGGCGACGCGGGGCCGCGGTGTCCGGGGCGTGGTGCGCGGCGTGCGGGGATTCAGAAGCCCGGGCCGCCCGCCCGGTCGGCGACCGCGGCCAGTCTGCCCCACAGCAGATCGGCCAGGCTGCGGACCAACTGTTCACGGGAGCAGGGGCGTTCCCCCAGCCACCAGTCGCCCGCGGCGTGCATCATGCCGACGATGCCGTGGCCCCAGATGCGGGCCATGGCCTCGCTGTCCGGTCCCAGGTCCACCCGCTCGGCTATCACCAGGGCGAGCTCCTCGCCGAGTCTGCGCAGCAGCGGCGCCGAGTGCCGTCCGACGTCGAAACCGTGTTCCGCCGAGGGGGCCGCGTCGTCGGACGGGTGCATCAGGAAGCGGTAGACCTGCGGGCGGGCCTCGATGGCCGCGAGATAGGTGTCGAGCGTCGACTCGACGCGCCGACGGCGCTCGGAGGGGGCGTCGAGCGCGGCGCGCAGAGCGATCAGCAGGGCGTCGGTGTGGCGCTTGGCGAGCGCGCGGTAGAGGCCGCCCTTGTCCCCGAAGTGCCGGTAGAGGATGGGCTTGGTGATGCCCGCCTCCGCCGCGATGGCGTTCATCGAGGCGCCGGGGCCGTCCCTGAGCACCACGCGGTCGGCGGCCTCAAGCAGCTCGCGGCGTCGATTCTCGGCCGCCGTCCGCTGGCGCTCTGCCTGTCGTGTGCTCTCCATGCCGTCTCTCCCCGCCCCTGGCCGTGCACCTGCGTTCTGCCTGCGCAACGTAACACTCCGCCCAGCTCGGCGCGGATCCGGACCAGGGCGGTTGACAGAGGCTACTTGTCGGTAACAGACTGCTGTTACCGCAAGTAACGAGTGGTTTTTCACCGTAGTACGTGGAGGGGAAGATGGCGGAGTTCACGCTCGAACTCAACGACGACCAGAAGCAGGTGCGTGACTGGCTTCACGGTTTCGCCGCGGACGTGATCCGTCCGGCGGCCTCGGAATGGGACGAGCGCGAGGAAACGCCCTGGCCCGTCATCCAGGAAGCGGCCAAGGTCGGCATCTACTCCCTCGACTTCTACGCCCAGCAGTTCTTCGACCCGACGGGGCTCGGCATCCCGATGGCGATGGAGGAGCTCTTCTGGGGGGACGCGGGCATCGCCCTGTCCATCGTCGGCACGGGCCTGGCGGCCGTGGGCGTCCTCGCCAACGGCACCGAGGAGCAGATCGGCACCTGGATACCGCAGATGTACGGCGACGCCGAGGACGTCAAGGTCGCGGCCTTCTGCTCCTCCGAGCCGGACGCGGGCTCCGACGTCGCCTCGATGCGCACCCGCGCGGTGTACGACGGGGCCAAGGACGAATGGGTGCTGAACGGCACCAAGACCTGGGCGACCAACGGCGGCATCGCCAACGTCCACGTGGTCGTCGCCGTGGTCGACGCGGAGCTCGGCTCCAAGGGCCACGCCTCCTTCATCGTGCCGCCGGGCACCCCCGGCCTGTCCCAGGGCCAGAAGTTCAAGAAGCACGGCATCCGCGCCTCGCACACCGCCGAGGTCGTCCTGGAGGACGTGCGGGTGCCCGGCCACTGCCTGCTGGGCGGGAAGGAGAAGCTCGACGAGCGCCTGGCACGGGCCCGCGAGCGCGCCGCGACCGGCGGGGAGCGGGTGAAGAACGCCGCCATGGCCACCTTCGAGGCGTCCCGCCCGGCGGTCGGCGCGATGGCGGTCGGCACCGCCCGCGCCGCGTACGAAGTGGCGCTGGACTACGCGAAGACCCGCACCCAGTTCGGCCGCCCGATCATCGACAACCAGGGCGTCGCCTTCCAGCTCGCCGATATGCGCACGCAGATCGACGCGGCCCGGCTGCTGGTCTGGCGCGCCTCCTGGATGGCGACCACCGGCAAGCCCTTCACCTCGGCCGAAGGCTCCATGTCCAAGCTGTACGCCAGCGAGACGGCCAAGAAGGTCACCGCCCAGGCCATCCAGATCCTCGGCGGCAACGGCTTCACCCGGGAGTACCCGGTGGAACGGATGCACCGCGACGCGGCGATCTACACCATCTTCGAGGGCACCAGCGAGATCCAGCGCCTGGTCATCGCCCGCACCCTCTCGGGCATGCCGATCCGCTGACCGCGCGCGGCACCCTTCGCGACGGGCGCCCCGGCCGCCGGGCGGGACCGGACCTCCGGACCCGCCCGGCGGCCGGGCGTGCGGTGTGTCAGGCCGGGAGCTGTGCCTCGATGGCCGCGACGAGTTCCGGAGCCTCAGGATCCGTGCCCGGACGCAGCCGCGCGACCGGCAGCCCGGCCGGGGAGATGAGGAACTTCTCGAAGTTCCACTGGACGTCACCGGCCTCGCCGTCCGCGTCGGCCAGCTGCGTCAGCTGTGCGTAGAGCGGGTGGCGGTCCTCACCGTTCACCTCGGTCTTCTCCAGCAGCGGGAAGGTGACGCCGTACGTCGTCGAGCAGAAGGTCCCGATCTCCTCCGCCGTGCCCGGCTCCTGGCCCGCGAACTGGTTGCACGGCACGCCGAGCACGGTGAACCCGCGCCCGGCGTAGGCCTTCTGGAGCCGTTCCAGGCCCGCGTACTGCGGAGTGAGCCCGCACTGGGACGCGACGTTCACCAGCAGGACCGCCTGGCCGTTGTAGTCGGCCAGGGAGGTGGGCTCGCCGGTGAGGGTGCGCAGGGGAATGTCGTGCAGCGTCATGGGGTCTCCTCATAGGTATGGCTACCGTGTCCATTGTCACGTCCCGGAACCGCCCGCCGGAAGCGGGCCGTCCGGCCGCCGCACCGCTCGCACGCCGCCCGCCTGCGCCTTCCCGGCCCGGGTGCCCCGATGGGACGACCTCGACGGGCGACCAGGAACATGCACCGGACTACCGTTCCCCGTACGGCAGTCCGAAGTTTCAGAGCCGTACCGGGGCGATCGTCTTGTAGTAGAGCGTCGTCGGCCGCAGTGCCCCGGCAGGATCCGCGGCGTACTCCGGGATCGAGCCGCACTCCGTCCAGCCTGCCGACCGGTAGAGCCGCTCGGCCGGACTTCCGCTCTCGGTGTCCAGGACCAGCAGCGAGACTCCCGTGTCGGCGGCCGACCTCTCGACCGCGTCCAGCAGCGCCCGGCCCAGCCCCTGGCCACGGACCGAGGAACGCACCATCAGCTTGGTCACCTCCGCGCGGTGGCGGGCGTTGGGCAGGGTGGCCCGTGCCAGGCTGATGGTCCCGGCGATCCGTTCGCCGTCGCGGGCGATCCAGATCCGCAACGGGCCGTACTCGACGCTCCGGGCCAGCTCCCTCCACCACGCGGCGGCTGCCTCCCGGTCCAGCGGCGCGAGGAAGCCCACCGACGCTCCGGCCGCCACGGCGTCGACCAGGAGCGCGGCCAGCTCATCGGCGTAGGTGATCAGTTCGGGGCCGCTCACGGGAACGATCTCGGTCATGTGCGGGGGCCTTTCGCGGGAGTCGGGTTCACGGGCGGGAACATCGTCCCCGCCCGTCCCGCGGCGGTCTTCACGCGGTACCGGGTACGGGCGGGGGAGCCAGGAGCACGGCGGTGTCGCCCGGCCGGGCTCTCGGCGCGTGGCTCCGGGTGACCGGGACGAGCCGTCCGTCCGCGCGGATGACGAACAGCACCTCGTGTCCGGCCGGGACACCTCCGTCGGCCCGCCGCGCCAGCACCCGGGCCCCGGCCGCGTACCGGCGGGCCAGCTCCGGTCCGGTCAGACCGGGACGGAACAGCGGCTCGCCCCCGGTGTACGGCGCCACCACCCCCTGATCGCCCACGGCGGGCGCGAGCCGGTGCACCGGGCCCTCGACACTCTCCCGCAGGGTCATCGCGGCCAGCGCGTTGAAGTCGTCCTCGCCGGTGAGCAGCAGCACGCCGGTGATGCCCTCCAGCTCCGCCCCCGTACCGGAGGCCGCCGCGAGCAGTTCGCCCGGGGCCAGCGGCAGCCCGGCCGCCCCGATCCGCTCCCGCTGCCGTCCGGCACCCGCCCACATCAGCACGTCCAGCCCTGCCGAGCGCAGCGCCAGTCCCAGATCGAGCGCCCAGGGCTCACCGCCGACCAGCAGCGGCCGGGAACGCGAGGGGCGCAGCACCCCGAGCCACCGGGCGACCGGGAACGCCGTCAGGCCGTACAGCGTGACGGTGGCGACGATCACCACGAACGTCGCGGGAAGAATCCGCTCGGCACCATCGACGCCCCGCGCCACCAGGGTGGCCGAGAAGGTGGCGGCGGTCGCCGCGGCGACGATGCCGCGCGGTGCCATCCACCCGATGAACCACCGCTCCCCGCCGCGCACCTCGGTCCCGGCCGTCGACATCAGTGCCACGAGCGGACGCACGATCAGTACCAGGAAGCCGGCCAGCGCGAGTGAGGGCAGCACCACGTGCCGCAGCGAGGCAGGGGTGACCGTGGCCGAGATCGAGACGAACAGCAGACCGATGGTCAGCGAGACCAGCGTGTCGAGGAACGGACGCCGGGCCGGGAGGTCCAGCCCCGGCAGATTGGCCATGGCCACCCCCATCACGATCGCGGAGATCAGTCCGGTGTCCTCACGGATCGCGTCGCACGCGGCCGCGATCCCGACCACCGCGGCGATCTGCGCCGACGCCGCCAGCTCCTCGGTGAGCCGGACCTTGCGCAGCAGCAGCCACAGCAGACCGGCCCCGATCGCCCCGCCCACCGCTCCGACCGCCGCACTGGCCGAGAACTGTTCCAGCTGGCTTCCGAAGCCCTTCAGTTCACCGGCCGCGACGGCATGGAAGACCAGCGCCCCCAGAATGCCTCCGACCGGGTCGATCAGTGCCCCCTCCCAGACGAGCACCCGCTGCACCCGCTCGGAGGGCCGTACGAAATGGAGCAGCGGCCCCACGACGGTCGGCCCCGACACCACGAGGACCGCCCCCAGCATCACCGCCGCACCCCGGGACATGTCCAGTACCGGTACGGCGAACAGCGCGGCGGACAGCCAGGTGACGAGCGTCCCCAGCCAGAGCAGCCGCACCACCACGCGCCGCGTGCCACCCCCCAGCCGCCCCAGCTCCAGACCGAGCCCCGCCTCGTACAGGATCACCGCCACCGCGAGGGAGACCAGCGGGGAGAACGCCCCGCCGAGCAGTTCGTCCGGATGGACGGTGTCCGTCAGCGCGCCCGCGACGAAGCCGGCCGGAAGCAGGACCAGCAGCGCGGGCACCCGCAGCCGGCTCGCCAGCACCTGGGAGCCGACCGCGAGTACCACGATCAGACCCGCCCCCACCATGACCTGATCGGCCGTCATGCCCGTTCCTCCTTGGAAGCGCAGGCGCGATCATCGCCGTCCCCCGGCACCGGTGCCGGGCGCGGCTCGCACCGCTCGGCCATCGGGAGGACCCGCCGTCCCTCCGACGGAGCAGCCGGCCCGGTCCGGTCCGGCCCCCGACCGAGATGCGCCCCGTCCCGCCCGCTGTTCCAATGGCCAGGGCACAGGCCCCGGGCCCGACCCGGGGCGGTCGAGACTCCAAGGAGCCGGTGTGAGCAGCGAGACCGACGAGACGGGGCCGGTCGACTACCTGGTGGTCGAGTTCCCGGGGAACCGGATGACGGGCGAGGGGCTTCCCCTGCTGGTCGATCTGGTCGACCGGGGCATCATCCGCATTCTGGACCTGGTCTTCGTGAGGAAGGACCGGGACGGGACGGTCACGGGGGTCGAGCTCTCCGAGCTGACCGGCGACGGCCACGACGACCTGGCCGTCTTCGAGGGAGCCTCCTCCGGGCTGGTGGGCCGGGACGACATCGACGAGGTGGGCGCCGTCCTCGAACCGGGCAGCGCCGCCGGGATCGTCATCTACGAGAACGTGTGGGCCGGGCCGTTCGCCGCCGCCCTGCGCCGCGGCGGTGGCCGCATCGTCGCGGGCGGGCGCATCCCGATCCAGGAGGTCCTGGCCTCGCTCGACGCAGCCGAGGCCGCAGCCAGGGCCTGAGCCGCCCCGCAGAGCCAGTCAGAGGAGAACGCACCATGCCAGGTCTGCTTCGCGGCATCGCCCGTACCGCGGTGATCGCCGGAACCGCCACCTCCGTCTCCAACCGGGTCTCCCGGCGCCAGGAGGGCCGCTGGGCCCAGCAGGACGCGCTGCGGGCCCAGGAGGCAGGCCTTCCGGCACCGCCGCCGTCCCCCGCTCCCACCACCCTCGCGCCGGAGGAGGAGATGAGCACCAAGATCGCCCAGCTCAAGGAGCTCGGCGACCTCAAGAGCCGGGGAGTGCTGAGCCCGAGCGAGTTCGAGGCCCAGAAGGCCCGCATCCTCGCCCCCTGACCGGCCCCGCGCTCAGTCCTTCCTGTCGTCCCAGGGCGTGCCCAGCCAGCCGTCGAAGGAGCGGAGCAGCGCGCTCAGCGTCGCCGCGAGCCGCCAGTCGACCCACGGCGCGTGCACATGGACCTCGTCGTCGTCCGAGAAGAACTCCAGCGGCACCTCCCGGCCCGCCCGCCAGATGACGCGCCGGGGCCCGCGCGCCACATCGCCCCCGCCGCTCAGCAGGCTCCCCACCCCGATCGCCACCTGGACGGGGAACAGCAGCCACCACACGTACCACCAGAAGATCCGGCCCTTGAAGCCGACCGCCTCCGGGCAGCCCTCCTGCGCGACCGTCCAGCGGGTCCGCAGCCCCTTGCCGTGAAGGGCCTTCTCGCGGACCAGGGTGCCGATCAGCTCGCCCCGCGCGCCCAGCACCCGGTACGTCGCGACGCCGTCGGCCGCGGCCTCGGTGACCAGGGTGGCCAGCCGGGCCCCGCGCTCGGGGCCGGCCCACAGCACGAAGGACCGCGCGCCCGTCTTGCGGGCCGCCAGGTACGCGGGTATCCCGCCCTCCGGAAGCTCGCGCTCCACGTGGGCCACGACCCGGGACGGACCACCGGGCGCGTCGGACAGCTCGACGACATGACCGGCCGGCCCCGTCACCCCCGTGGCAGGCTTCATCGTCAGCACGCTGCTCACCCGTCAACTCCTCCGTCATGTGCTCGGACGTCGCACAGTAGACGGGCGGCCTGAGAAGATCGATTCGTGGAATCCGCCGAGTCCCTCCCCGAGCCCCTCCCCGGATCCGTCCCCGGAGCCCCGACCGGGGACGCACCGGACGAAACCGCCGCCCGGCGACGGGTGGTGCGCTGCCGCATGTGCGGCCGTCCGCTCACCGGCACGGCGTCCCGTCGCACCGGCCTCGGCCCCTCCTGCGACGCCAAACTCCACCCGGCGCCCCCGGACATCCGCACCCGCCGCCACGAGGTCGAACAGGACCCGCTGCCCGGCGTCTGAACCGGGCGCGAGGCCCTACGCGCCGAGTCGGCGGAACAGCCCCTCCTGCACCACGGACACCAGCAGGTTGCCGCCACGGTCGTAGATCCGGCCGCGCGCCAGCCCCCGCCCGCCCGTGGCGACCGGCGACTCCTGGTCGTACAGGAACCACTCATCGGCCCGGAACGGCCGATGGAACCACATGGCGTGGTCCAGGGAGGCCATGTCGAAGCCGCGCGGCCCCCACAGCGGCTCCACCGGGATGCGGACCGCGTCGAGCAGGGTCATGTCGCTGGCGTACGTCAGCGCGCAGGTGTGCACCAGCGGATCGTCGCCCAGCGGACCGACCGCGCGCATCCACACCGCGCTGCGCGGGTCGGCGTCCTTGACCTCCTCCTTCGTCCAGCGCAGCCGGTCGGCGTACCGGATGTCGAACGGCTGCCGCCGGGCCATCCGCTCCAGAGCCTCCGGCAGCGCGCCCAGGTGCTCACGGACCTCGTCGGCGACGGTCGGCAGCCCCTCCGGATCCGGGACCTCGCGGGACGGCGGCAGCTGGTGCTCGAATCCCGCCTCCTCCGGACGGTGGAAGGACGCCGTCAGATTGAAGATCGTCCGGCCCTGCTGGATCGCCGTGACCCGGCGGGTGGTGAACGACCGGCCGTCCCGGACGCGCTCCACCTGGTACACGATCGGCACCCCCGGCCGCCCCGGCCGCAGGAAGTACGCGTGCAGCGAATGGACCGGCCGGCCGCCGTCGGTGGTGCGGCCCGCCGCGACCAGCGCCTGCCCGGCGACCTGTCCGCCGAAGACCCGTTGCAGTGACTCGTGGGGGCTGCGCCCCCGGAAGATGTCCACCTCGATGCGCTCCAGGTCGAGGAGATCGACCAGGCGCTCCGCGGGATTCGTCATACGGTTCCCCTCCGCTTCCGCTCTCGCTGTGACCGTGCCCCCAGGGCGTACACCCTCACAACTGCCCCACGGAGGTGACCTTGACGACGGCCCGGCCCTCCTCGTCGGAAGCGGCCAGGTCGATCTCCGCGCTGATGCCCCAGTCGTGGTCGCCGTTCGGGTCGGCGAAGCTCTGCCGGACCCGCCACAACCCGTGCGCGGTGTCCTCCTCGATCCGCAGCAGCTTCGGGCCACGGGCGTCGGGACCGGTGCCCAGATCGTCGTACTCGTCCCAGTAGGCGTCCATCGCCTCGCCCCAGGCGTCCGCGTCCCAGCCCGTCTCGCCGTCCAGCTCTCCCAGCTCGCCCACCTTGTCCAGCGCGGCCAGCTCCACCCGGCGGAACATCGCGTTGCGCACCAGCACCCGGAAGGCGCGGGCGTTGGCCGTCACCGGCTTCACCTCGTCGGCCTTCTCCTGCGCCTCCTCGGCCGTCTCCACCTCCGGGTTGGCCAGCTGCTCCCACTCGTCGAGCAGACTGGAGTCCACCTGGCGGACCATCTCGCCCAGCCAGGCGATCAGATCCTCCAGGTCCTCGGACTTGAGGTCGTCGGGAATCGTGTGCTCCAGCGCCTTGTACGCGCTCGCCAGATACCGCAGCACGATGCCCTCGGTACGGGCCAGCTCGTAGTGCGAGGTGAACTCCGTGAACGTCATGGCACGTTCGTACATGTCGCGGATGACGGACTTCGGCGACACCGGGTGGTCGCCCACCCACGGGTGGCTCCTGCGGTACACGTCGTAGGCGTGCCACAGCAGCTCGCTCAGCGGCTTCGGGTACGTGACCTCCTGGAGCAGCTCCATCCGCTCCTCGTACTCGACCCCGTCCGCCTTCATCTGCCCCACGGCCTCGCCGCGCGCCTTGTTCTGCTGCGCGGCGAGGATCTGCCGGGGGTCGTCGAGCGTCGACTCGACGACCGAGACCATGTCCAGGGCGTACGAGGGGGAGTCCGGGTCGAGCAGGTCGAACGAGGCCAGCGCGAAGGTGGACAGCGGCTGGTTGAGCGCGAAGTCCTGCTGGAGATCGACCGTGAGCCGGACGATCCGGCCCTCCGCGTCCGGCTCGTCGAGCTGCTCCACCACGCCGCCGTCCAGCAGCGAACGGTAGATCGCGATGGCCCGCCGGATGTGCCGCAGCTGCGCCCTGCGCGGCTCGTGGTTGTCCTCCAGCAGATGCCGCATCGCCTCGAAGGCGTTGCGGGGACGCGCGATCACGGACAGCAGCATGGTGTGCGTGACCCGGAAGCGGGAGGTCAGCGGTTCCGGATCGGACTGGATCAGCTTGTCGAAGGTGGTCTCCGACCAGGCGACGAAACCCTCGGGGGCCTTCTTGCGGACCACCTTGCGCTTCTTCTTCGGGTCGTCGCCCGCCTTCTTGACGGCCTTCTCGTTCTCGATGACGTGCTCGGGCGCCTGCGCCACCACGAAGCCCGCCGTGTCGAACCCGGCCCGGCCCGCCCGCCCGGCGATCTGGTGGAACTCCCGGGCCCGCAGCGTACGCACACGGGTTCCGTCGTACTTGGTGAGTGCCGTGAAGAGCACGGTGCGGATGGGGACGTTGACGCCGACGCCGAGGGTGTCCGTACCGCAGATCACCTTCAGCAGACCGGCCTGGGCCAGCTTCTCCACCAGCCGCCGGTACTTCGGCAGCATGCCCGCGTGGTGCACCCCGATGCCGTGCCGGACGTAGCGGGAGAGGTTCTTGCCGAACTTGGTGGTGAAGCGGAAGTTGCCGATCAGGTCGGCGATCTTCTCCTTCTCCTCCTTGGTGCACATGTTGATGCTCATCAGCGACTGCGCCCGCTCGACGGCCGCGGCCTGCGTGAAGTGCACGATGTAGACCGGCGACTGCCGGGTGTCCAGCAGCTCGGTCAGGGTCTCGGTGATCGGGGTCAGCCGGTACTCGTAGCTGAGCGGCACCGGCCGGGTCGCGGAGCGCACCACGGAGGTGGGGCGGCCGGTGCGGCGCGTCAGGTCCTCCTCGAACATCCGGACGTCGCCGAGCGTGGCCGACATCAGGATGAACTGGGCCTGCGGAAGCTCCAGCAGCGGGATCTGCCAGGCCCAGCCGCGGTCCGCCTCCGCGTAGAAGTGGAACTCGTCCATCACGACCTGGCCGATGTCGGCGTACTTGCCGTCACGCAGCGCGATGGAGGCCAGCACCTCGGCCGTGCAGCAGATCACCGGGGCGTCGGCGTTGACCGAGGCGTCGCCGGTGAGCATGCCGACGTTCTCCGTGCCGAACAGCTTGCACAGGTCGAAGAACTTCTCCGAGACCAGTGCCTTGATCGGCGCGGTGTAGAACGTGACCTTGTCCTGGGCCAGCGCGGTGAAGTGCGCGCCTGCCGCGACCAGGCTCTTCCCGGAGCCGGTCGGGGTGGAAAGGATCACGTTCGCACCGGAGACCACCTCGATCAGCGCCTCCTCCTGGGCCGGATAGAGGGTGATGCCCTGGGTGTCGGTCCATGACGAGAAAGCCTCGAAAAGGGCGTCGGGGTCGTCGGTCGGGGGCAGCTGATCGATAAGGGTCACGCCCCCATCTTGCCTTCCTTCCGCCCGGATGAGGGAACCGGACGACCGTATGAAGATCATGAGCGATACGCTTCCCACTCAACTCGGCCGTGCCTGGGTGGCCATGGCGGCGAAGTGAAAAAGACTCTGGGGGCGGAAGAACCATGATGGGACCGGCACACTCTCTGTCCGGGGCGGCGGCCTGGCTGGGGGCGGGTGCCGCGGCGGCCGCCGCGGGCCATCCGATGCCCTGGCCCGTCCTGGTCGTGGGCGCCCTCATCACCGCCGGAGCGGCGCTCGCCCCGGACCTCGACCACAAGTCGGCGACCATCTCGCGCGCCTTCGGGCCGGTGTCCCGGGGGCTCTGCGAGATCGTCGACAAGCTGTCGCACGCCGTCTACAAGGCCACCAGGATGCGCGGCGACTCGCAGCGCAACGGTGGCCACCGCACCCTGACGCACACCTGGGTCTGGGCCGTCCTGATCGGCGCCGGGGCCTCCGCCGCAGCGATCACCGGCGGCCGGTGGGCGGTCCTGGGCATCCTCTTCGTCCATCTGGTGCTGGCCGTCGAAGGGCTGCTGTGGCGGGCCGCCCGGGTATCCAGCGACGTCCTGGTGTGGCTGCTCGGCGCGACGAGTGCCTGGATACTGGCCGGGGTCCTGGACCAGCCGGGCAACGGTTCCGACTGGCTGTTCACCGCCCCCGGCCAGGAGTACCTGTGGCTCGGGCTGCCGATCGTGCTCGGCGCCCTCGTCCACGACATCGGTGACGCGCTGACCGTCTCCGGCTGCCCGATCCTGTGGCCCATCCCGATCGGCCGCAAGCGCTGGTACCCGGTCGGCCCTCCGAAGGCCATGCGGTTCCGGGCCGGGAGCTGGGTGGAGCTGAAGGTGCTGATGCCGGTGTTCATGGTGCTCGGGGGAGTGGGCGGAGCAGCCGCGCTGAACGTCTTCTGAGGACCGGGGAGCTGTGGGACGGGCGGCCCGGGGCACCTGCCCCGGGCCGCCCGCCCGCGTGCACCGCCGTCAGGCCTTCTCCGGGTTCTCCGAATCCATGCCGGAGCGGGCCTTCCTCCACTCACCGCGGGTGAAGTCCGGTATCAGCTGCGGGGCGCCCTTCGCCTTGATGGACAGATGGCTCAGCGGCACCGGTGAGGTCCAGGTCGCCGCGTCGTACACGTCGAAGTCGGGGACCAGCCCGAGCCGCATGCACTGCATCAGCCGGAACACCAGCATGTAGTCCATCCCGCCGTGACCGCCCGGCGGATTGGCGTGCTCCTTCCACAGCCAGTGGTCCCACTCCCGGTACGCGGCGAAGTCGCCCCAGTTGTCGTCGGTGTGGTCGGGCTCGATGTAGATCCGCGCGGGGTAGTCCTCGAAGACCCCCTTCGTACCGCCGAGACTGTTGATCCGCGAGTACGGGTGCGGGGTGGAGACGTCGTGCTCCAGCCGGATGACCCGGCCCCTGGCGGTCTGGACGAGACTGATCGTCCGGTCGGACTCGATGTACGTCTCCTTCCAGCTGGGGTCACCGGCAGGCATGTGCTTCGCGCGGTACTCGGCGAGACCGAGGGCCGGGGAACCCACACTGGTGATGCTCACCGCGCGGTCGCCGCGGTTGATGTCCAGGTAGTTGGCGACCGGGCCGAAGCCGTGGTTGGGGTAGAGGTCGCCGCGCAGCCGGGTGTGCCAGAGCCTGCGCCACGGCCCCTCGTAATAGCCCGGGTCGAACATCAGACCGCGCAGGTCGTGGTTGTACGCGCCCGCGCCGTGCAGCAGATCGCCGAAGAGACCGGCGTGCGCCATGCGCAGTACCCGCATCTCGTTCTGCCCGTAACAGCAGTTCTCCAGCTGCATGCAGTGGCGCCTGGTGCGTTCGGAGAGGTCGACCAGTTCCCAGAGCTGGTCGAGCTGGAGAGCGATCGGACACTCCACACCGACGTGCTTGCCGTTCAGCATCGCGGTCTTCGCCATCTGGAAGTGGAAGTCCCAGGGCGTCGCCACGTAGACGAAGTCGATGTCCCCGCGCTCGCAGAGCTTCTCGTAGTCGTCCTCCCCGTTGGTGTAGACGGCGGGCGTCGGCTGGCCCGCGGCGGTCACCTTGGCCGCGGCCCGCCGCGCCTTCTCCTTGACCGGGTCACAGACGGCGACGACCCGTACGCCGCCGACGGCGAGGAACAGGTCGATCATGCTGCCGCCGCGGTTGCCGAGGCCGACGATGCCGACCCGGACGGTGGAGCGCGGCTCGAAGGGAACCCCCACCATGGTCCTGCCCTGGCGCTTCGGGACCTCGGGGGCCCGGTCCGCGGCGGCCTGCGCACCCGGTCCGGGGGCGGCGCTCGCGGCGGGGGCCCCGAGGGCGCCGAGGCCCAGACCGGCACCGGCCACCCCGGCGGTCGTCCGGAGGGCCGAGCGGCGGCTCATCGCGCCCTCGTCGCCGTGGTGCGTTCCGTCGTTCTGCTGTGCTGCGTCGTTCATCGATCCTCCGTAAGGGGGGTCTGACGTGCGCGGCTCGGGAATGAACTCCGGTGAAGACCTTGGTAGTCGGGGCGGCCGTTACGCAAGGGGGACGATTGGACTCCTGTGCCGAAACCATGGACTTTCGTGGCCCGCCCGAGGCCCTGCGCACAGGTACGCGGAAGCCGGGCGGGCCCGTTGCCTGCGGGCCCGCCCGGCTTCCGTGCGGGTGTGGACGAGGGGCGCGTACGGGGCCGGCCGGCCCCGGCGGTCAGCGCGTCGCGGCCTTGGGCCGGGTCGCCCGCTCCAGCTCCATCAGCACCGAGTAGTACGTATGGCCCGTGGCCCGGTCCATGCCGATCTCGCACATGCGGTTGGCCGAGAGATACGCGTCGTACGCGCGCCCGTTCACTTCGGCGGCCTCCTTCGCCGTCGCCGAGGCGGTCAGCTCCTTGTGCAGCATGCCCCGGTCGCCCGCGAAGGCGCAGCACCCGGCGTCGTCAGGGATGACGACCTCCTCGGCACACGCCTCCGCGACCGTACGCAACTGCTCCACATCGCCCAGATGCTCCATGGAGCACGTCGGGTGCAGGACCGCCGAGCCGGTCTTCCGGAGCACCGTCAGCTCCGGCAGCAGCTCGTCGGCCGCCCAGACCAGGGAGTCGACGACGGTCAGCTCCCGGTGCAGCTCCCGATTGTCGTCGGTGAGATACGGCACCACCTCGTGGGCGATGCCCAGGGTGCACGACGAGGCGTCGACGACCAGCGGCAGCCTGCCCCCGGCCGTCCAGCCCCAGGCCGCCTCCACGATGCGGTTGGCCATCACGGTGTTGCCCTCGTCGTAGCCCTTGGAGTGCCAGATCGTCGCGCAGCAGGTCCCGGTGACATCGTCGGGAATCCACACGGGCTTCTTGGCGCGGGCGGAGACGGCGACGACCGCCTGCGGCAGCGAGGGACCGTGGTGGCCCTCGGGGCCGCCGAAGATGCGGTTCACACACGCCGGGTAGTAGACGGCGCGCGCTCCGGTGCGGGAGGTCCGGGGCAGCTTCCGGGCGGCGGCGCCGGGAATCTCCGGCAGCCACTCGGGCACCAGGTCGGGGCGCACCGCCTTGCGGGCGAGCGCGGTCACGGTCTCCAGCGGCCCGTCGCCGATCCGGTCGCCGATCCGGGCGGCGGCGGCCACCGCGAGCCGGGCCGCCGCCTCCACCGCCTTGAAGTTCTTGGCCGTGAGCGCCGCGATCCGCTCCTCGCGCGGGGAGTGCCGCTGGTGGCGGAAGTCCTTCATCAGCGCCCCGGTGTCGATTCCCACCGGACAGGCGAGCTTGCACGTCGAGTCGCCCGCGCAGGTGTCCACGGCGTCGTAGCCGTACGCGTCGAGCAGCTGTGTCTCCACCGGTGAACCGGCCGGCTGGCGCATCATCTCGCGGCGCAGCACGATCCGCTGGCGCGGGGACGTGGTCAGGTCGTGGCTGGGACACGTGGGCTCGCAGAACCCGCACTCGATACAGGGATCGGCGATCGCCTCGACCTCGGGGATGGTCTTCAGCCCGCGCAGATGGGCCTTCGGGTCACGGTCCAGGACGATCCGGGGGGCCAGCACCCCGTCCGGGTCGATGACCTGCTTGGTGCGCCACATCAGCTCGGTCGCCCCGGGGCCCCACTCCAGCTCCAGGAACGGCGCGATATTGCGGCCGGTGGCGTGCTCGGCCTTCAGGGAGCCGTCGAAGCGCTCCACCGTCAGTCGGCAGAAGTCGTCCATGAACGCGGCGTAGCGGTCGACGTCGGACGGCTTCGCCGCGTCGAAGGCGAGCAGGAAGTGCAGGTTGCCATGGGCCGCGTGGCCCGCTACGGCGGCGTCGAAGCCGTGCCGCGCCTGGAGCCCGAGCAGGGCCTCGCAGGCCTCGGCCAGCCGGGCGGGCGGCACCGCGAAGTCTTCCGTGATCAGGGTCGTACCCGAGGGCCGGGAGCCGCCGACCGCGGTGACGAACGCCTTGCGGGCCTTCCAGTAGCCGGAGATGACCTTGGCGTCGCGGGTGAACGCGTTGGTCACGGAGGCGACGGGCGCGACCAGGTCCAGCTCCTCGACCACGGCCGCCGCCGCCCGCTCGTACCTTTCCTGGCCGGACTCGTCGGGAGCCCGGAACTCCACCAGCAGCGCCGTGGTCTGGCCAGGCAGGTCGGCCCAGTCCGCGGGAACGCCCTGGACGCGCACCGAGGCGCGGAGCGTGTTGCCGTCCATCAGCTCGACGGCGATCGCCCCCGCCTCGTTGAAGCGGGGCACCGCCGCGGCGGCCGCGGTCAGCGACGGGAAGAACAGCAGGGCCGTGGAGACGCGGCGGTCCAGCGGCAGCGTGTCGAAGACGACCTCGGAGATGAAGCCGAAGGTGCCCTCGGACCCCACCATCAGACCGCGCAGGATCTGGACCGGGGTCGAGCCGTCCAGGAAGGCGTCGAGGCGGTAGCCGTTGGTGTTCTTGATCTCGTACTTGGCGCGGATACGGGCGGTGAGGCCCGCATCCGCCTCGATCTCCGCCTTGAGGGCCATCAGCCCTTCGCACAGCCGCGGCTCGGCGTGGGCCAGGTCCTCGTCCGCCGCCGGGTCGGCGGTGTCGACGACGGTGCCGCTCGGCAGGACGAAGGTGAGGGAGGAGACCGTGCGGTACGAGTTACGCGTGGTGCCCGCCGTCATCCCCGAGGCGTTGTTGGCGACGACCCCGCCGATCGTGCAGGCGATGGCACTGGCCGGGTCGGGGCCCAGCAGCCGGCCGTGCCGGGCGAGGGCGGCGTTGGCCCGCACCACCGTCGTGCCCGGCCGGATGCGGGCCCGCGCCCCGTCGTCCAGGACCTCGATGCCCGCCCAGTGGTGGCGGACGTCGACCAGGATGTCCTCGCCCTGGGCCTGGCCGTTGAGGCTGGTGCCCGCCGCCCGGAAGACGACCTCACGGCCCTTCCCGTGCGCGTACGAGAGGATCGCCGAGATGTCGTCGATGTCCTCCGGGACGACGACGACCTGCGGGACGAAGCGGTAAGGGCTGGCGTCGGAGGCGTACTTCACCAGGTCGGAGACCTTCCACAGCACCTTCTCCGGCCCGAGCAGGGCGACGAGGTCGCCGCGCAGCGGCTCCGGCGTGCCCGGAGCCTGCCGGGCGGCCACCCGGTCCACGGACGGGGTACGTGCCGCTCCGGGGCGGAGGGCTTCCGGCTTGGGCTCCAGCAGTGGCATGTCGAGCTCTCCTCGGCGGTTCGGTTCGGTGTACCGGCGCACGCGCGTCACCCGAGCGGACGCACCTACGCCGTGACATGTCTAGCAGCGGCGCTCCGGCATCCCGTTGACCAGGGCGGTCAGAAGATCACCGAGCACCTCGCGCTGAGCGGCGGTCAGTGGGGCCAGGATCTCCTCTGCGGCGGCCCGGCGCGCGTCACGCAGCGACCGGAGGGTGGCGAGACCCTCCTCGGTGATCTCGATCCGGACCACCCGCCGGCTGTCGGGATCGGGGGCGCGCCGCACCCGCCCGCTCGCCTCCAGACCGTCCACCAGTGTGGTCACGGCGCGGGGGACGACGTCCAGACGCTGCGCCAGATCGGCCATCCGGGGCGGGCCGTCGTAGTGGGCGACGGTGCGCAGCAGCCGGAACTGCGCGGGCGTGATGCCCATCGGCTCCAGCTGGCGGCTCTGGATGCGCTGGAGTCTGCGGGTCACCCGCAGCAGCTGCTCTGCGAGCACGCCGTCGGCGTCGGAGGATTCCATGGAGGGAACAATATCAGGATCTTGTTCATTGTGAGTATAGGTAACAATGAGCTAGGCTCGCGAATCCACTGGCCGTCCCCGCCCGGCCCCGTCCCGTTCCACTCGGGTCCGGTCCGGGCCACGGCGGCCGCGCATCCCACGAAGGAGCCCATGAAACCCGATCGGATCGACTGGACACCCCCGCCGAGGGACGCCGACCGTCCGCCTGCCGAGGTGCGCCGCATCCTGCGCCTCTTCCGCCCCTACCGGGGCCGCCTCGCCCTGGTCGGCCTGCTGGTCGGCGCCTCCTCGCTGGTGTCGGTCGCCTCGCCCTTCCTGCTCCGCGAGATCCTGGACACGGCCATCCCCCAGGGGCGTACGGGCCTGCTGTCGCTGCTCGCCCTCGGCATGATCCTCACCGCCGTGACCACCGGGGTCTTCGGCGTCCTGCAGACCCTCCTCTCCACGACGGTCGGCCAGCGCGTCATGCACGACCTGCGCACGGCGGTCTACGCCCAGCTCCAGCGGATGCCGCTCGCCTTCTTCACCCGGACCCGCACCGGCGAGGTCCAGTCCCGCATCGCCAACGACATCGGCGGCATGCAGGCGACCGTCACCTCCACCGCGACCTCCCTGGTCTCCAACCTCACCGCCGTGATCGCCACGGTCGTCGCCATGGTGGCGCTCGACTGGCGGCTCACCCTGGTCTCGCTCCTGCTGCTGCCGGTCTTCGTCTGGATCAGCCGCCGGGTCGGCCGCGAGCGCAAGCGGATCACCACCCAGCGCCAGAAGCAGATGGCCGCCATGGCCGCCACGGTCACCGAATCGCTCTCCGTCAGCGGCATCCTGCTCGGCCGGACGATGGGCCGCGCGGACTCCCTCACCAGGGGTTTCGCCGAGGAGTCCGAGAAGCTCGTCAGCCTCGAAGTGCGCTCCAGCATGGCCGGGCGGTGGCGGATGTCCACGATCGGCATCGTCATGGCCGCCATGCCCGCCGTCATCTACTGGGCCGCGGGGCTCGCCCTCCAGTCCGGTGGAGCCGTCGTCTCCCTCGGCACCCTGGTCGCCTTCGTCTCGCTCCAGCAGGGCCTGTTCCGGCCCGCTGTGAGCCTGCTCTCCACCGGGGTCGACATGCAGACGTCCCTGGCGCTCTTCCAGCGGATCTTCGAGTACCTGGATCTCGACGTGGAGATCGCCGAGCCCGTCAATCCGGTCCGCCTGGAGCGGATACGCGGCGAGATCCGCTTCGAGAACGTCGATTTCAGCTACGACGAGAAGAGCGGCCCGGCCCTCAGCGGCATCGATCTGACCGTTCCGGCGGGCGGCAGCCTCGCGCTCGTCGGGGCGACCGGCTCCGGCAAGTCCACCCTCAGCTACCTGGTGCCCAGGCTCTACGACGTCACCGGCGGCCGCGTCACGCTCGACGGTGCTGACGTGCGCGATCTGGACTTCGACACCCTGGCACGGGCCGTGGGCGTGGTCTCCCAGGAGACCTACCTCTTTCACGCCTCGGTCGCCGACAACCTGCGCTTCGCCAAGCCGGACGCCACCGACGCCGAGATCGAGACGGCGGCCCGCGCGGCGCAGATCCACGACCACATCGCCTCGCTCCCCGACGGCTACGACACCCTGGTCGGCGAGCGGGGATACCGCTTCTCGGGCGGTGAGAAGCAGCGGCTCGCCATCGCCCGCACGATTCTGCGTGACCCGCCCGTCCTGGTTCTCGACGAGGCGACCAGCGCCCTCGACACCCGGACGGAGCTGGCGGTGCAGGAAGCGATCGACGCGCTCTCCGAGGGCCGCACCACCCTCACCATCGCGCACCGGCTCTCCACCATCCGCGACGCCGACCAGATCGTCGTCCTGGACGACGGCCGCATCGCCGAGCGCGGCAGCCACGAAGAGCTGCTTCGGCAGGACGGCCGCTACGCCGCGCTGGTCGGCCGGGAGACGCATCCGGTCCCCGTGACCGGCTGACGGGCCCCGGCCATGCCCGGACCCGCGCGCACGCCCGCGCGCATCGGTCCGGAAACGCGGCGACGCCGCCGCTCCCGTGGGACGGGGAACGACGGCGCCGTGCGGAGCAACGGTCAGACGAGCCAACCCACGAAGTGGACGATGCCGGCGAGCAGGTTGGTGAGGATGTTCATGTCGGTGTTTCTCCTTGTGCGTGATGCATATGCGGGACAGCGCCGTCGCGGTCTGCAGCCCGTCGCTAGCGCCCTGTAATCATCCTGCGCCGTAAGGGAGTTGAGCAACGAATGACGGAACGATCACGCGTTCCAGCGAACACACGATCCCCTGTTCGTATGTTCCATTGACGGAAGGGGGCGGGAACGGAACGGGGGAGAGGTGACGGGCGGGAGGCGGGTCCGTGTCGTCCCGGGCGGGTTCCGGGCGCCGGGATAGCGTGCCCGCATGGTGAACGAGCCTCCGGGCGCACGGCCCCGCCGCAGAACCCGTCCGGCCTGGCGCGGCCGCCCGGCGCTGTTCATCGGCATCGCGCTCGTCCTCGCCGTGGCGGCCGCCGTACTCGTACCGCTGCTGACGAGAGAGCCACGGACCGAACGGGCCGGTTCGCTCGTGATCCCCGAGGGGTGGCGCGCCTCCCAGGTGTACGCGGCGGTCGACAAGGCCCTCGTGGCCGAGCCCGGCACCGCCGAGAAGGCGGCCGGCACGGCGGACCTGCCGCTCCCCGCCGAGGCGAAGGGAAACCCCGAGGGCTACCTCTTCCCGGCGACGTACCCCGTCACCTCCGCCACGACCCCGGGGAGCCTGCTCCGGTACATGGCCGACACCGCGCTGCGACGGTTCGGCGCGGACCACATCACCGAGGGCGCCCGGCGCAACGGTGTGTCGGTGTACGAGACGGTGACGATCGCCAGCATCGTGCAGGCCGAGGCGGACACCGTGGCCGACATGGGAAAGGTCGCCCGAGTGGTGTACAACCGGCTGCGCCGTGGCATGCCGCTCCAGATGGACTCCACGCTCAACTACGCGCTGAACCGCAGCACCCTGCACACCACCACGGGCGACACGAAGATCGACAGCCCGTACAACAGTTACGAGCACAAGGGCCTGCCGCCCACGCCCATCGGGAACCCGGGGGAGCAGGCGATGACGGCCGCGATCGACCCCACCCCCGGAGCGTGGCTGTACTTCGTCACGGTCGCGCCGGGAGACACCCGCTTCACCAGCAGCTATACGGAACAGCAGCGGAACGTCGAGGAGTTCAACCGAAACCGCCGCGGGGCGCCCAGCGACTGAGCGCCCCGCCCGTCGCTCCGCGAAGGGCGTCGCCGTGCCTGGGGGCTCCCACGCTGTACCGGGGACGGGTGCCACGGTGTCCGAGCGCTTCCGCTACAGCGCGACGGGTGCCTTCGTGTCCGGGTGGTCCAGCAGCCGGCCGAGGGCGTGCGCCGCGGCCCGTCCCGCCCGGTTGGCGCCGATCGTGCTGGCGGAGGGCCCGTACCCGACGAGGTGGACCCGCCGGTCGCGTACCGCCCGGGTGCCCTCGACCTGGATGCCGCCGCCCGGTTCGCGCAGCTTCAGCGGTGCGAGGTGGTCGATCGCGGCCCGGAACCCGGTGGCCCAGAGGATGACGTCCGCCCGGACCGTCCGGCCGTCGTCCCAGGCGACCCCGTCCGGGGTGATCCGGTCGAACATCGGCAGCCGGTCCAGCACCCCCGTCTCGCGGGCGCGGCGCACCGCCTCCGTGAGCGGCAGTCCCGTCACGCTCACCACGCTCTGCGGCGGCAGCCCGCGCCGTACCCGCTCCTCCACCAGCGCCACCGCGGCCCGCCCCCGGTCGGCGTCGAAGGGCCCGTCCCGGAAGACCGGTGGCCGACGCGTCACCCAGTACGTCTCGGCCGCCACCTCGGCGATCTCCATCAGATGCTGCGTCCCCGAGGCGCCGCCGCCGACCACCACCACCCGCTGCCCGGCGAAGGCCGCCGGGCCGGGATACCCCGCCGTGTGCAGCTGCCGCCCCCGGAAGGTCTCCTGGCCCGGGTAGTGCGGCCAGAACGGCCGGTCCCAGGTGCCGGTGGCGTTGATCAGGGCCCGGGTGGCGTAGGTCCCCTCGGAGCTCTCCACCAGCAGCCGGCCGTCGGCCCCCTCCCGCACCGCGGTCACGTCCACGGGGCGATGGACCCGCAGGTCGAAGGCGGACTCGTACTGGTCGAAGTACGCGCCGATCACCTCGGAGGAGGGGCGGCTGTCGTCGGCTCCGGTGAGTTCCATCCCGGGCAGGGCGTGCATGCCGTGCACCTTGCCGTAGGTCAGCGAGGGCCAGCGGTACTGCCAGGCGCCGCCCGGGTGCGGGGAACGGTCCAGCACGACGAAGTCGCGGCCGGGCTCCAGGCCGGTGCGCCGCAGGTGATAGGCGCTGGACAGTCCGGCCTGTCCGGCGCCTATCACGACGACCTCGACCTCGCGTGCGGTGACCACACCAAAATCGTTCACGTTTCTACTAACCGTGCGGGGTGCGGAGATCTTCCCAGTGAGCCGGTGAAGCGGTGAACCGGCCCGCCGGGAAGATCTCAAGGAAGGGGCGCAGGACAGACCCCCGGGACGTCACCGGGACGCCCCGCACCCCGGTCGGCGCCCCGGCGATCGGCAGCGGCGCCCCGGTCCGCTTCGCGCCATCCGCGCCCACGGCGCACGACCGGGACTGAGCCGGGACGTCGGCCGCGGCAGCGAGCTGATCGCGACGAGGGCCACAGCACGCCCCTCACGCCCACTCAAGGCACCGTTCGTCGTTTTGGTTCCGCGGTCCGGGCGAAACGTGCCGTGCGAGGGCCTCTCGGCGAATCCGCGTGACACATGGCGATGCCGTCCGGCGAGGCTCATCCTCATGGACCCCTAAAATCGGCCTAGTTGGGGTCAGGCCGCTATGCGTTCCTCGTTGCGGCGAGCGCCATCGGCCCTGCGTCGCGGCGTGTCCGCGTGGTAGAAACCTGATGCTGTTCCCGTGCTCTGACCGCTTCCGCCGACCAGTTGCCCTCGGATTTTAGGAGCCCTCGGCCGTGCCACCCACTCTGTACCGCGACACTGGATACACGCTCCGGCACCTGATCGAGAACATCGAAGGCGGCCGTATCGGGCTGCCTGACATCCAGCGCCCGTTCGTCTGGTCCGCGGCGAAGACCCGCGACCTCTTCGACTCGATGTACCGGGGCTACCCGATCGGCACGCTGATGTTCTGGGAGACCGGCGCTGAGGTGGGGACGCGGCGGATCGGAACGGAAGCCGGCGATCGCGCACCCCAGCTGTTGGTCGTTGACGGGCAGCAGCGGCTCACCGCCCTGTTCGCCGTTCTCACCGGGCGCAAGATCGTCACCAAGTCCTTCGACGAGATCAACGTGCGCATCGCGTTCCGCCCGGAGGACCAGACGTTCGAGGTCACGGACGCGGCGATCGAGCGTGACGCCCACTTCATCGCGGACATCACCGCGCTCTGGGCCCAGGGCGGTCACAAGTCCACCGTCCGGCGGTTCCTCCAGCGGCTCGAACAGGCCGGCGGGCAGCCCTTGTCGGACGCCGCCAAGGATGAGCTCGAAGAACGCATCGACAGGGTCCGGGACCTGCACGAATTCCGCTTCCAGGTGGTGGAGCTGGAGGATTCGGCCGACGAGGAGCAGGTCGCCGACATCTTCGTGCGCATCAACTCCGAAGGGGTGAAGCTCAACCAGTCCGATTTCATCCTCACCCTGATGTCCGTGCACTGGGAGAAGGGCCGCCGTCAGCTCGAAGACTTCAGCCGCGACGCGGTGATCGCGGGGCTCCCCGGTCCGAGCCCCCGGAACGCCTTTCTGGACCCCAGGCCGGATCAACTGCTGCGCGTAGCCGTCGCTGTCGCCTTCCGGCGCGCCCGGCTGCAGCATGTCTACAGCGTCCTGCGAGGAAAGGACCTCGAAACCGGAAAGGTGACCGCCGCCCGACGGCAGGAGCAGTTCGACCGGCTCGCCCAGGCACACACGAAGGTCCTGGACCTGACCAGCTGGCACGAGTTCTTCCAGTGCGTCACGGCAGCCGGCTTCCGCAGCCGCAAGATGATCACTTCCGACAACGCCCTGCTGTACAGCTACACGATCTGGCTGATCGGACGCCACGACTTCGGGCTGACGGCCGATGAGCTCCGTCCCGTGATCGGACGGTGGTTCTTCATGGCGCACACCACCGGCCGGTACTCCAACTCACCGGAGTCGCAGATGGAGTTCGACCTGGGACGGATCGGCGGTCTGCCGCCCGGTGACGGCCCGGCCTTCACCGCGGAACTCGACCGGATCATCGCGGCGAACTTCACCGGCGACTACTGGGACATCTCCCTGCCGAACCGGCTGGACACGTCCTCGTCGCGTTCGCCGGTGCTGTTCGCCTACCAGGCGGCGCTCAACATCCTCGACGCCGAAATGCTCCTCGGCGACCAGCGAATCCGTGATCTGCTGGACCCCTCGGTCAAACCCGCCAAGGCGGTCGACCGGGACAACCTCTTCCACCGCAAGACGCTCGCCAGACGGGGGATCACCGACCGGCGCCAGGTCCATGCCATCGCCAACATGGCCTACGTGACGTGGCCGGCAGATGAGCTGTCCCGCACCGACGCACCCCATGAATACTGGCCGAGAATCACGGACGCGATGGCCCCGGAGGTGCTTGAGCGGCAGGTGCGGTGGCACGCCCTCCCGGTGGGCTGGGAGCAGCTCGACTATTTCACCTTCCTGGAACGGCGGCGCCAGCTGATCGCCAAGGTCGTGCGGGAAGCGTTCGAAACCCTCACGGGGGAGCGCCCCGCGTACGTCCCGGCCACCCCCTCCGACATGATCGCCGCCGGCGAGTCCCAGGGCACCGAGTTCAAGGCCAGCGCCCGCTGGAACGTGCACACCCGGCAGGCCGACAAGTCCCTGCGGCACAACATCGTCAAGGCCGTCTGCGGCTTCCTGAACGGCGAGGGCGGAAACCTGTACATCGGCGTCGCCGACGACGGGACTGTCCTCGGCATCGAGAACGACCTCACCACTCTGGAGTCGCAGGCCAGCGTCGACGGGTACGAGCTCTTCGTACGCCAACTCCTCGACAGCAGTCTGTCGACGCCGACAGCGACCACCGTCCGCGTACGCTTCCCCGAGATTTCCGGCAACGTCGTCTGCCAGATCAGCGTTGCCGCGGCCGGCAGGCCCGTGTTCGCCAAGTCCGCCAAGGGCGGCAACGGTGCCACCGACTTCTGGGTCAGGGTCGGCAACGCCACCAAGCAACTCCACGGCGACGACCTCCTGCGCTACCAGGAGGAGCACTGGGGATGAGCGCCCGTGCGGCTGAGGTGTGTCCGTCGAATCGGCCGTCTGATCAGCGGTCTGTCCAGTCCGGTGCCCACACCTCGTCCGGGGTGCGCGGCCTTGAGGTGCGCAGATGGTCGCGCAGCGCGGTCAGTACGGGGTGCTGGTCTCCGGTGCGGGACAGCAGCGCGTGCGTGTACACCGGGGTCGGTCCGCGCAACGGGACGCGCCGCAGGTCGTGGGTCTGGGGCCACACATACCGGTCCCCGCTGCCGACGAGGGTGGCCAGCGACACCGAGTCGGCGAGCGCGTCCATCAGGGCCTCGTCACCGAAGTGGGGGCCGAGCGCGTCGATGCTCAGACCGAAGGCCCCGGACAGCGCCTGGTAGAACGCCGCCCACTCCGTGCCGGGTCTGATCCCGGGGATCCAGATGCGGTGGCCGGTCAGGTCCGCGGGCCTGACCCAGGGCGCGTCCGCCAACGGGTGGCCGGGGCCGACCAGGAGCTCCAGGGGTCCGTCCAGGAGCCGTTCGGCGCTGAGCCCGGAGGGGATCTGGTCCACCGGCAGGGCACGGAAGGACACGTCGACGGTTCCTTCGAGCACCGCCTGGGCGGCCTGGGCGGCGTTCTCGTTGCTCAGCGCGACCGTGTCCAGGCTCATCCCGGGGTGGGAGCGGTAGAACCGGTAGACGGCCTGGGCAGGAGCGATGCGCCGGTTGAGGACATCGACGCGCAAGGGCCGGCTGCCGGGGCGCACGGCCTGCTCTGCCTGCTCGACGGCAGTCAGGATCTTCTGGGCGTGCGGCAGGAAGACCTGCCCGTCCAGGCTCGGCCGGGAGCCGCGCGAGGTTCGCACCAGGAGTGTGACCCCGAGGCGCTTCTCCAGAGCCGCGATCCGCTTGGAGACCGCCTGCTGGCTGATCCCGGCCTCGTCCGCCGCTGCCTGGAACTGGCCGGTCCTGGCGATGGCCACGAACGTCCGCATCGCTTCAACATCCACACTCCCACCCTAATTTCACAACGGTTGGTTGTCGCTGGCCGGTCTCGAAGGTGTTTGATCGTGGGTTCTCCGGGGTGGTGGGATCAGCGCATGTCTACGCGCACAGACCAGATCATGTATGTCCAGAAGCCCGAGTTCGCGCGTCATGTGGAGCGGATCACGGAGGTGACCGATGCGACGTCCCGTCTGAACGTGCTCCCGTTCAGTGACAGTGGAGGTCGTGCGGAACTGCTTTCCGTTGTGTTCGGTGGCCCGCTGCCGGAGTCGGTGGTGATCTACCCGCCGTTCTTCACCGAGCACGGGCTGAACACGACGTTCGGGGAGAACGTCTTCGTCAACCAGGGATGCACCTTCATGGACAGGGGAGGCATCCGCATCGGCAACGGAGTCATGATCGCCCCGAAGGTCAGCCTCATCACGGGAGGCCATCCACTGCCCCTGGCCGAGCGCCGCGAGTACCTCTCCTTCGCCCCGATCGTCATCGAGGACGATGTCTGGATCGGGACGGCTGCCGTGATCACTCAGGGGGTGACCGTCGGCGCCGGCGCGGTGGTGGCTGCCGGTGCGGTGGTCACGAGTGATGTCCCAGCCGGCGCCGTGGCCGCGGGAGTGCCCGCCCGGGTGATCAAGACGATCGGCTGAGCCAGGCCGGGCCGCCGGCCCGGGTGCGCCGCACTTCGGCGGTCCAGTCCCGATGCCTCGTCACACTCGGCTGACCGGCTGACCGGCTGACCGGCTGACCGGCTGACCGGCTGACCGGCTGACCGGCTGACCGGCTGACCGGCTGACCGGCTGGCAGCGGGACCGCGTCAGGCCCGTGCTGCCCTCCCGTACCGGTCGTCGCGGCAGGCCGTGGGCCGGTCACCGCCACATCGCGGAGGCGGTCGCCCACCGGTACCGCACCGGTACCCCCTGGCGGGATGGCCCGGCCGGGTTCGCGACGCCCGCCGCCGCGCCCAGCTCATCGACCGGCGCAAGGCCGTTGGATCCGCTGCCGAATCCTTGCGCGACACGGCGCGGAAGCAACAGGGGGACGACCGGAACCGGCTCGCCCGGGAGCACCTGCTCTCAGGTGAACGCGCCGGACTCGCGAAGACGGGAGGTCAGGATCTGAGGAGCCGCGCCGTACCACTGGTCGGTGCGACGTGTCCGTCACCCGGGGCGCACCTTGGAGCAGGGCTTTGCCGTAGCGTGACTGCCTGCCACATGGAGGGTCCATGCGTCCGGTCGGCCCGTGCGAGGGGTTCCGGTGGCGAGGAGGGGACCGTGATGAGCGAACTGACGAAGCCCGGAGTCGAGGTACCGGAGGGTGCCCCGCCCACCGAGCTGACGATCCGGGACCTCGTGGTCGGGGATGGTCCTGAGGCGCGGCCGGGCAGGGTCGTCCAGGTTCACTATGTAGGGGTCACGTTCGCGTCCGGGAGGGAGTTCGACTCCTCCTGGGAGCGGGACCGGCCGTTCAAGTTCGCCATCGGCGGCGGCAAGGTCATCAAGGGCTGGGACCGGGGCGTGAGGGGGATGAAGGCCGGGGGCCGACGCGAGATCATCGTTCCCCCGCGTCTCGGTTACGGCAGGCAGTCACCCTCTCCGTTGATCCCGGCGGGTTCGACGCTGATCTTCGTCGTGGACCTGCTCACGGTGGTGGGCGGGCCGACCGGGCGAGGCCCGGCTTGACCGGCCCGGCCTGAACAGCGTCACCGGCGAAGACCTGGTACCTGGTCATGACCTCCCGGACAGACCGGACAGACCGGATGTCCGCGACGGCCGGATACACCTCGGCGCTCACCCGCCCCGAGGGGAAGTCCGCCGACGATACGGCCGAGGCCGACGCCCTTGTTGTACGGGGCGTCAGCCTCGGAGAGCACCCACCGCGTCTTCGGTCCGGGCTGCGGCGAGCGGCGGCATCGGCCCGTGGCCGGGCGCAGGCGAGCGGTGTGAGGGCTGCTCGTGGCAGGACAGGTCGGCATGGGCCGACCTGTCCTGCCGGCGTGCGTGTGCGTCGGCGCGTGCGGTCAGCGGCGGCCGGCGGCCAGGACGACGAGGAACTGGCCACCGCCCGGCTCGATGCCGGCGGTCACCGGCAGCCCGGGTACCAGCCGGGAGAACCGGTCCACCAGCCAGTCCGCCGCCGCCTGGGCGTCCCGCTCGGTCGGACAACGGCCCACCATCTCGCGTCCCCCCTTGCGCTCCAGTCTCCCGGCGACGGTGATCAGCGGCGCGGGTTCGACCACGTACAGGTGGTCCGGCCACTCGATGACCGCCTTGACCGCGCCCTTGCGGGTGTTGCATCCGCGGTGCGCGAGCCGTTCGGCGACCTTTGCCTTCCGGTCGGCAGTCCGGCTGTCGACGCTGGGCCCCCGCGGGTCGTTCACCGACTCGTCGGGGTCGACCGCTTCGTCACACACCCAGCACCGCCAGCCGTCGCGCTCGGCCACATCATCAAGGAGACTCATCCGAGCAAACTAGCCTGCCCGGCCGCCACCCCGCGCACCAGGGCCCCGGCGAGGTCAACACCGGTCAGCAACGCTGCCACGTGCGGGTGCCGTTCCTCAGGCAGGGCTTTGCCCGCCGTCCCTGCGGGCGCGGCTTCCGGCCGCACCGGATGAGGCGCCGTCCGGATCGATGACGGCCACGGGGCCGCTCCTGGCCGTGCCGCCACGTCTGCGCACGAGGGGCGCACGGACGGCGAGCGCGGTGCGCGGCCGGTTCGTCGGAGGCACCCGGTGCGCGGGCCCTCCGGCTGTCCGTAAAGCGAGGGGGCACCATGACGTGCCGTGCGCCCGGTGGCCCGTGGATGTCGCCACGCGGGCCGGAAGTCCGCCGGACTGTGGTCAGCTCCGATGCGCGTCACCGGCGGACGGGGTTCCCGCCTGACGCATGTCGCGCGGGCACACCCCGAAGCGTTGCCGGAATGCCGTGCTGAGTGCGCTGGAGGAGGAGAATCCCGACGCGTAGGCCAGCTCGGTGATGGTCATGTGCCGGTACGCGGGCGTCCGCAGCCGGTCCCGCACCAGGCGCAGCCGCTCCTCGCGGATCAGCGCGCGGGGTGTCGTCCCGGCCTGTTGCAGGGCCAGCTGCACCTGGCGCAGCGACCAGCCCAGGGCCCGCGCCACGGCGGCGCCGGTCAGATGAGGGTCGGCGGCGTGCTCGCGGGCGTACCGGCGGACCGCGGCCTCCACCTCCGGCAGGTGGCCGGCCGGGGCGGGGCGGTCGTCCCCCGCGGCGAGCATGCACAACAGCTCCACCAGGCGTTCCGACACCGCGTCGAACTGGCCGCTGGTGAGGGCGTCGCGCTCCCTGTGCAGGCCGGTCAGCATGTCGCCCACCACCCGGCCCAGGCCCGAGCGGAGGTCGAGGCCCAGGGTGAGCGGCGACGACCGGTTCAACCGCCCGTCCACCTCCTGGGCGGGGATCGACATGATGAACGCCCGTGTGGAGGCGGACTGCAGGACCTCGAACGGTGCGCCGAAGGTGAGCAGACACCCGCTGTCCGGGAGCAGCCGCAGCTCCTGGCCGTTCTGGCGCAGCAGCAGCTCTCCGGTGACCGGCAGCAGCAAGCGGTAGTCCTCGTCCGGGCTGTTGCGTACCTGGCTCGTGGTCCGGGTGTAGGTGATCGTGTCCGACCACCACTGGACGAGCTGATAGGTGGCGGTGCGCTGGCGGATCGTCCCCGCGCGGAAGTCGTCGGTGCGTGAGTACCCGTAGCCCATCCGGCTCTGATACGACGTCACGTGCTCGCCCCAGAACTCGGCGCGTTCACGCGACGTCACGTCCCGGGTCGTGAACGAACTCACCGTGTAGGTTTCCAAGGCCATCGAAACACCTTTCACCGCGGCCTTCTCACCGTGCGCACCACCGGAGCCGGTACGCGTGCTTCTGGCACGAGGCCGCGGTAGTGCCGCAACAGTGTAGTGGATGGCAGTGTGATCCTGGCAGTGCGTCGGCGATGGCTCGATACGCACATGCGTGCGCGGAGTTCGTTGTGCTGCGCGTGGTGTCAACTTCTCTACGCGCACGCGCAATTCCGGGCGTGCGATCCAGTCCTACGGTGGGCCGTGGAACCAGGCTGTGCGCTCGGGCGGGACGCCCCCGCGCCCGTTCCGCCTGGTGGAGGAATCCGTGGGCTTCACGCGGGAGGCCCGAGTACCCGACTGAGGAACAAGATGGCGAACGTCGAACTGATCCAGAACCCGTGTGGGCGGCAGGCGGCATCCCGGTTCGTGCCGAGAGGGCCGGTGGCCCGTGCGGCCTGGGGCCTTGTGGTGACCGCGGGGGTCATGGGCACGGGCGTGGGGGTCTTCGGAGCCGTACCCGCGGCCGCGGAGCCTGTGTCGCGCACACTGCGGTACACCTGCTCGGTTCCGATGGCCGACGAGCGGCGCGGCACCGTGGAGATCGACTCCGACGTCCCGAAGTCGGCGGCGGTCGGCAAGCCCACACCGAAGTTCGCCATTCACGCGGTGGTGTCGGTTGGCGAGGCTGACGCGCGGGCGCTGCGGAAGGCGGGCATCAAGACCATCACGGGCACGGTGGACGCGAAGGCGCATGTGACGGCGCCGGGCGTCGAGACCGACCTCGGCGTGCCGTTCCAGGTGGCCAGGACCAGCGTTCCGGCGTCCGGCCCGTTCCGGGTCGAGGCGACCGGTGTCGCACCGACGCGCACCTTCACCCGGCCGGGCGGGGCGAGAATCACCGTCGGCGACCTCACCGCGCACGTCACCGCGAGCGGCGGCATCGTGACCGTCAAGCTCGACCTGCCGTGCGGGCTGGATCCCGGGCAGAACAACGTCGTGGCGTCGTTCGACGTCGCCGGGGCGGGAACGACGACCGGTCCGGCGCCGTCCGGAGCGGCTGACACCGCCACCCCGGGCACTTCCGGGTCACGGAACCCGGGCGACGGCGCGGGGACCAGTACGGCGCCGGAAGGCCCGGCCGACCCCTCCGGCGCCATGGCCGAGACCGGCAGCCGGGGCACCAGGATTCTGGTGCCGCTGGCCGTGGGATCCGCCCTCCTGGGCACCCTCGCCGTGGCCGCCGCCTTCCGCTTCCGCTCGCGCGGCAGGTGACCAGGGGGATGACCGGCACCGTACGCCCCATGCGGTGGGGCTGGTCGGTGCTGACGGTGGCGGCGCTGGCGGTCTCGCTCGCCATGGCCGTCCGGGCGGGAACCGGGGAGGTGGACCCAGGCGGGCTGGTGGTCGGACTGGTCGGCCTGATGCTGACGGTGGCGGGCCTGGACCAGGCCAGGTCCTCCCAGGCCCGGGAGGACACCGATGTCGCCCAGCTCGCCGACCGCCTCGCCTTCGACATCAGGAAGCGCGAGGAGGAAGCCCGCCAGAGACTTCTCGGCGGCAGCGATCGCACCATCAACATCGAGTTCGTCCACGTGCCCTCCCGCACCCACCGGGCCGCGGACACGGCACCCCACGGCACCTTGGAGGAGGTCGCCGCCTACTACGGCGCTCTGGGGTCCGGCCGGCTCGTCATCACCGGCGCGCCCGGAGCCGGGAAGACGGTGCTCGCCCTCCACCTCATGCTGCTTCTGCTCGCCGACCGGGCGCCGGGCGGCCCCGTTCCCCTGCGGCTCTCGTTGTCCACCTTCGACCCCGGCCCGGCCGGACTCGACGACTGGCTGGCCGACCAGCTCGCCCGTGTGCACCGGCTACGCCCCGCCGCGGCGGCCGCCCTCGTCAGAGCCCGTCTGGTCCTTCCGGTGCTCGACGGCCTCGACGAGATGGACGCCAGGGACGATCCGGGGCTCGGCTCCCGTGCCGCGGCTGCCCTGGACGCCATGAACAGGTACCTCCACGGCACCGTCAAGGGCCAGCTCGTCCTCACCTGCCGCAGCGCCCCGTACGCCGCTCTCGAACGCGTGGGCCTGTGGGCACGGGACGCCTCCCGTATCGACATCGCCCCCGTCGGCCCGGCCGCGGCCGAGGCGTTCGTCACCGACCGGGCTATCGACCCGGACCGCTGGGCACCCGTTCTGGAGGTGCTCCGCGCCGCCCCGGACAGCCCGCTGGCCCGGGGCCTGTCCACCCCCTGGCGGCTGACCCTGGCACTCGCCGTCCACGACGAGCGCGACCCCGAGCACGGCTGGGTCCGTGACCCCGCGGAGCTCCGTCAACGCGGCCTGCGGACCCCCGAACAGATCCGGGATCACCTGCTGGACCTGTACATCCGAGGCGCCTCCCCGGCGGACGACGACGCCGCGCCCTACACACGGCAGCAGGTGTGCGGCTGGCTGACGGTCCTGGCCCGTCACCTGCGTACCAACACCGGTGCCCGCGAGGTGGCGGGACGCCGTCTGTCGAACACCGACCTCGTGCTCCACGAACTGTGGCCGCTCACCGGCCGCCGCCGCGCCCGCACCGTCCAGGTCCTGCTGACCATCGCGGTGTGGGCCGTCGCCGACCTGCCCGCGGGGCTGCTCGACGCGTGGAGCGTGTACGTGACGAACGTGACGCTCCTGGCGGCGGGCAGCCTCCTCGTGGGGATCCCTCCCTGGCCGATCCCGTCCCGGCTGGAACGCATCACGGTCGGAACCCGTGTCGGACGACGCCAGCTCGTGAACGGGCTCGTGGGCGGCCTGTTCTGGGGAGGGCTCGTCGTCGTGCTCGACATCGGGAACGTCGTCGGCCTGGTGATCGCCCTCGTGTACGGAGCGGTGGTGGGACTCGTCGGCGGGGCGACGGTCGGGGCCGGACTGGCGGGTGTGCTCTCGGACGCGCCCGAGATCCGCAGGCCGCACGGGCTCGCGTCGCCGCGCCGCATGGTGCGGGACGACCTGGTGACCGGGCTCGTGACGGGCCTCGTGGTCGGGCTCGGGTTCGTCCCCTTCTACTGGTTCGCCCTGAGCCCCGTCCTCGCGTTCGGGGCGGTGTTCATCTACCTGGCCCTGTTCGGCCTCGGTGGCGGGCGGGTGCTCGCGCTGGTCTACAACCGTCTGTTCAGATGCGGCCGCCGGGGCGCGTTCGACGCGCTGTTCAGGCCCTGGCGCGCGTTCGGACCCCTGTTCAAGACGGGCGCGGGACCGGCCCTCGGAGCGGCTGGGGTCCGTTACGTGGCTCTCCTGCTCTGCACCCGCCGCTGGTGGTCCGACCAGCCACTGCCCTGGCGCCTCGGCCGCTTCCTCGACTGGTGCTGCGACGCGGGTCTGATGCGCACCGCCGGGATCGGCTACCAGTTCCGCCACCGCGAGCTCCAGGACTTCCTCGCCCGAGGCGGCATCCGCCACGAACCGCCGGACGGCGGTCCCGCGCCCGCGTGAGACCACAGGGGGGTTCCGCGCCCGCGTGAGACCACAGGGGCGCGGTCCGGGGCCCGCTGCGTTCCTGCACCGGGGGCGGTGTGCTTCCCGTCGGTTCGCGCTCGCGGCATGCCGCGTGGCACGCGCTCGCCGTGTGTGACCCTGCCGGACGCGGGGGTGCGGTGTGCACCCGGTTCCTCCGCGTCCGGCAGCGCACGTCGCGCGTACCACCCGATGCGGTCACGGACCGGGCCGCCGCTGGAGCTGCCGGGCGGCCTGAGTGACCGGGGCGAGGGCCGGTCAGCCGTTGCCCTCGTTCATCTTCTTCTTGATCTCGCCCTTGGCCTGCTGCATCTTGCCCTCGGCCTGCTGCCGGCGGTCGCCGGTCAGCTTGCCCATGGTTTCCTTCGCCTTGCCCTTGATCTTGTCCTTGCCGCTTCCGTGGGTCATCGCGAAACCTCCGATGGGTGATGTTCAGCCCCTTTCCAACGTAGTTCGTCCCCGGCAGACGGGCGCGGTGAATGCCGTCGGCGCCTTCGTCCGGGCCCGTGTCCCGTTGGTGTTCCGCGCGGCGATTTCCTTCGCGCGCTGCTGTGAGGCGCCCCGCTTCACGTCGTCCTCGACGTGTGCGTACGGGCTTCGGCGCCCCTGGTCCGGTGCGGGCGGCACGGGCAATTCCGCGTGCGGGGGCGTGGCCGAGGACCACACGGGCGTGCACGTGTGGTCCTCGGCCGACGCGCGAAGCCAGCCCGCCAGCCCGCTGCACGAGCGGCGCGCGGAACGTGAGGAGTGCGCACGGGACCGCGCCGCCCCTCAGAGGTACGGGCGGGCGGCTTCCCCCGCTCGGGCCCTCATCGGTGCGCTCCGCCGGGGAGGTGACCGCCCGGTCGTTCCCGCGTGTGGAGAGCGGGTTTTGTCCTGCGGGGCCTGTTGTCTGTACGAGCCCTCCTTCCAAGAGGCGAACGCAAGGAGGGTGCCGTGACGGAACCTGTCGGCGATGTGATCGCGGAGCTCGTGGCCGACCACCGTGAGCTGGAGGCGCTGTTCCGGGAGGTCGAGCTCCAGCCGGTCGATGCTCCTCGGCGGCGGGAACTCGCGGACCGGCTGACCGCGGAACTGGTACGGCACACGGCGTCCGAGGAACGGCACCTGCACCCGGCGATGCGTGAGCACGTGCCGCACGGACCGGCCCTGGCCGACAAGGAGGCCGCCGACCACGCCAGGAGCGAGCAGCTGCTCAAGCACCTCGAAGGCCTGAGCGCCGACGATCCGGACTTCAACGACACCGTCGCGAAGCTGAAGTTCGCGGTCGCGGCCCCTGTGCGCGAGGCGGAGCACGACCTCTTCCCCGCACTCACGACCGCGCTCCCGCCCGAGAAGCTCGAAGCACTCGGCCGGATGGTGCGCCGGGACCGGGAGACAGCCTCGCCTCCGCGCTCCCGGCCGCCCCGCCCTCCGGCCAGCCGCCCGTCACCAGGCCGGTGTACCGCGTACGCGACCGGCGCGGCGCGGCCACGGGCGGGGCCCGGTGATCAGGTCGCCCGGCCCGAGGGCGACTCGTGAGGTGCGCGGGGGCGGCGAGCGCCCGCGGCCATGCCGCAGAACGTGGTGGCGGGGTGCTCGGGTTCAGCCGTTCGGCGTTGACACGGGGAGGAACAGATGGTGCGGACAGTCGGTGTGGAGGAGGAGCTGCTCCTCGTCGACCCCCGGTGCGGTGAGCCGCGGGCGCTTTCGGCGGCCGTGCTGGCTGTGGCGGAGCGCCGCTCGGAGGGAGACTCGCCCTTCGAGCCGGAGCTCCAGCACCAGCAGCTGGAGTTCGCCACCGCACCCCACCGTGAGATGGGCGAGATCGGGGAGGAGATCCGTCGTCTGCGGGCCGAGGCGGCGGAGAGCGCTGCCCGTGCCGGGGCGGCCGTGGTGGCGCTCGCCACGGCGCCGTTGCCGGTCAGGCCCTCGGTCGGCGAGGGGGAACGGCACAGCTGGCTGGCTGACAAGTTCGGCGAGACCGCGCAGGAGCAACTGACGTGCGGATGCCATGTCCACGTCTCCGTGGCCTCGGACGAGGAGGGGGTCGGCGTGCTGGACCGTATGCGCATCTGGTTGCCGGTCCTGCTCGCACTGAGCGCCAACTCGCCGTTCTGGCAGGGCAATGACACCGCGTACAGCAGCTACCGGAGCAGGGTGTGGGGGCGCTGGCCGTCTGCCGGGCCGGTCGAGATCTTCCGCTCCGCGGAGCGCTACCACGAACAGGTCCGGGCACTCATCGAGACGCGCGTCCTGCGGGACCGGGGCATGCTCTACTTCGACGCACGGCTCTCGCACCGGTATCCGACGGTCGAGGTCAGGGTCGCGGACGTCTGCCTGGACCCGGCCGACACCGTGCTCCTCGCCACGCTCGTGCGCGGCCTCGTCGAGACCGCGGCACGCGAGTGGCGAGCGGGCGACGAGCCGGACGGGGCGGGGGTGAGCGTGTTGCGCATGGCCGCCTGGCAGGCCGCCCGGTCAGGGCTTGAGGGACAACTGCTCCACCCCCGCACGATGCGCCCGCAGCCCGCGGCCGACGTGGTCGCGGCCTTGCTCACCCACGTCCGTGAGGCCCTGGAGGACACGGACGACTACGCCTCGGCGGAGAAGGCGCTGAAGAACGTGACGGAGCGGGGGACCGGCGCGCGGATCCAGCGGGAGCTGCTCACCCGCACCGGAAGCCTCGGGGCCGTGGTCGCCGAGTGCGTGTCCAGGACACGCGGCTGACACCCTGACCACGGCCACGCGGCAACGAACGACGAGGGAACGGATCGGCCCGGCCGTTGACGTGATGGCCATGCGCCGGGACCGGCCGGGCGAAACTCCGCGGACCACGTCGCCGCTCCAGCCGCCGATCCCCTGCGCACGGCCCGCCACCGCTTCGCGGCTGCGTGCTACGTTCGCGTCATCGGACGACCCGGGGGCGCGTGGTGACGGAAACAGGCGAACCGCGGCCGGCGGCGTCGGCCCGGCTACGGAGGCAGCCTCAGCAGGCACGCAGTCGTGCCAGGGTCGAGGCCATCCTCGCCGCGGCCGACCGGATCCTGTCCCAGGAGGGGTACGAGGCGCTGACGATGCGGCGGATCGCCGAGGGAGCGGGCACGCCGGTCGGCAGTATCTACCAGTTCTACCCGGACAAGAGCGCCGTCGTGGACGCGCTGGGCCAGCGGTACCTCGATGCCTTCAAGGCCGCCATCGACGGACTCGTCGCGCGTACCGTCGAAGGCGGACTGGCCGAACCGGTCGGCATGATGGTGGACATTTACGCCGAGATCTTCCGGTCCCAGGCGGGCGGCACGGCTCTGTGGGCCGGGCGGCACCTCAGCCCCGAACTCGCGCGGGCCGACGAGGCGAGCAACACGTACATCGCCGAGGGCCTGCAGCGCATCGTGGAGCACCTGACCGGCGGGCCCGGCGGCCACGGGGTGCAGAGGGCGACGCGGATGGTGGTGTGGGCCGCCAACGCCGTGCTGCACGAAGTGTTCAAGAGTGACGGTGCGCCGGACCTGGAAACCGTGGACGAGCTCAAGCGCATGCTGAACGCCTATTGGGCGGACCTGCACGGCCGACTGACGGCCGCGGAAGGGTGAACCGGGGCCGTCAGCCGCTTGCCGGGCCTTGTCTGCCGGGCCAGGGGTCCGGCTCATACGCGTGCGCAGACGTCGGCACCGGCGGCCGTCTGGACTCTTCGTGCCGTGCCCCCGCCGGGGCCTCAGGTGCGGCGGTCCGGGAGGGTGGACCTGGCCGGTTCCGGCGAGGTCCACCGTCACCGGTGCCGTCAGTCGCTGTAGACGCCGACCTCCTGGAGTGACAAGCCCCATTGGGTGCCGCGCTCCAGGCCGAGGACGCGTACATAACGCGCTGGCGTCCGGGCGAACCGCGCCGTGTCCAGGCCGCCGTCACCCGTGGCTGTGGACCAGGCCGTCTGCCAGTTCTTGCCGTCCTGCGACAGCTCGACGCGGTACGACGTCGCGTATGCCGCCTCCCAGTCGAGCGTGACGCGCTGGACCGGCTTCGCGGACCCGAGGTCGATCTGCAGCCACTGGTCGTCCTTCCACTCGCTGGCCCAGCGGGTGCCCTCGTCTCCGTCCACGGCCTTGCCGGGAGCGAAGCTGACGGCCGGGTTCCACCACTCGGACGTGGACGCCGACGCGGCCGCGCCCGAGGCCAGATTCACTCCGTACGTGTGCTTCTCGGCGTTGCCCCAGGTGCGCAGGTAGGACTCGGCACCCGTGAAGAGGTCGTCCACGACCTTCTGGCCGCCGACGGTGCGGATGTCCTCGATCCAGTCCGGGACCATGCCGTAGTGCGCGCCACCGGCGGTGTTGACGTCCCACGTGCGGTCGCCCGTGGTCTGCTTGTCGATCACCGAGCCGCCGTCGGTGCTGCGGAAGGGGTACTTCACCGGGTTGGGGGCGTCCGCGCCCCGCGGCGCCGGCCAGCCTCCGACGCCGTTCATGTCGGTGCCGTAGCCGTAGCCGACCTGGTACTTCTCACGCAGCGCGTCGGTACGTTCGGCCTCCGCGATGAAGCCCTCGGAGCCGCTCATGTACTGGGCGGCGAACCCGCCCAGCTTGTAGAGGCGTTCGGTCCAGCCCAGGTCCATCCAGCTGTGCGAGGAGATGACGCCCGGGTACGACTCGGACTCAAGGATCTCGAAGGCCTGGTCAGCGGCCTTGACGCTCATGTGGTCGAGCTCCAGCATCATGTGGCGCTTCATCATGCCGCGCACCGCGTACGCCCCCAGGTCGGTCAGACCGCGGGTGTTGCACTGCGCGCCCGAGGCGTACGAGGGGACGGACACGCCCTTCGGCAGCCGGCTCTCCGCCTCTGGCGCCGCCGCGTTGCCGATGGGGTTGTCGTGCTGCGGGCCGCGGCAGTTCTCCGTCTTCCAGAACGTGCCGGTCGACAGGAACTGGCCCACGTTGATCGCCGTCCCGAGGGCACCGGAGTCGTAGCGCACCCCGCACAGGGCGTTGTCGAACTTGTGGCACAGGAACATGCTGCTCACACCCAGTTCGCGCAGCTCGTCCAGGCCACGGTCGATGTCCTCCTTGCTGCACTGGGCGACGTCCAGGACCTGCTTGCAGCCGAACGGCTCGGAGGTCTCGACGCCCAGGACGACCGCCAGTTTGCCCTGTTCGACGACCTGGCGGGCCTGCGTGCTGCTGGTGACGATCCGGAACCAGCCCTTGCCCGGACCGCCGTACATCTTGTCGATGAAGGCCTGCATGTCGTACGACTTCCTGGCCTCCAGACGGATGGCGGTCATCTCGTCGCAGCCGCGGTCCTTGAAGAAGTAGACCGAGCAGATCACGCCGTTGGTGACGAGGTCGTTGACGAGCACCCGCTGTCCGCCGCGCCAGGCCCGCTCGATCCAGGCGTAGTAGTTCTGCTGGTGGGTCAGCGAGTCGTAGGCGGGCCAGTCCTTGAAGGTGGGCCACCCGTTGGGGTCGTGCTTGCCGTCGCCCCCCTTGGTGATCATGTCGAAGATGGCGAGTGAGCCGTCGGGGTAGTGCTCGGGGCAGTCCTTGAGCGCGTCGGCGACACCCTGTTCCGAGAACGGCTTGCCGCAGATCAGCCGGCCGCCGAAGCCCTCGTTGGACATGATGTGGTCGTGGGCGTCGACGAAGCCTCTGACGCGGCCCTGCGCGTCGGTGCCCTTGAAGGGCTCGCCCGTGACGTTGATCTGAGCGTCGGGCGCGGGCCGCGCGGTCGGGGACCACCATCCGGGGCCGGGCTCCGCCGCGGAGCTGGGCAACTGGCCGAGCACCATGGCCATCACGGCGAGGAGCAGTGACATCAGCGTCAGGGATCGAAGTCTGCGGCGTGGAGGTTGAGGCATGGTCATCACTCACCTTGAGTTGACATGTAACGCACAAGTTACTGGCGGGTTATCAGAATCGCGATCGTCACCGGCGGAGTCAACGGTCCGGGCCGAAGAAGATGAGAATTCCTCATGTTTGCTGGAGTCGCTTGAACGGCAGGCCGGTTGACGTCCCGTCGGGTATCGGAACCGGATGGCCCGCACCGGCGGATCCGTCCCTGCGGGCCATCGTCAGGCCACGCTGCGGATGCGGTTCACGAGGAGGCCGCCGATGAGGGTGACCAGGGCCGTGGTGGTGTAGAGGCCGGTGTAGCCGCCGAGGTGGGTGATGATCGGCGCGGCGAGGGCGGGGGCGAGCACTTGCGGGCCGGAGTTGGCGATGTTGATGACGCCGAGGTCCTTGGCGCGGTCGGCGGCCTTGGGCAGGACTTGGGTGACCAGGGCCTGATCGACCGCGAGGTAGACACCATAGCCCGCGCCGAGGACGGCCGCGGCGGCGAGGGCGGACGGCCAGGTGTGGAACAGGGCGAGCATGACCGCTGCCGCGGCCATGACCAGCGAGCAGAGGACGACGAAGACCTTGCGGCGCCCGACGCGGTCGGACAGGACCCCGGCGGGGACGGCCGTGAGCGCGGCGCAGAGGGTGTAGACCACCGTGAGGATCAGTACGCCGGTGCCGGGATCGCCGTAGTGGACGGAGTCGGAGAGGAAGTAGAACAGGTAGAGGGTGCCGAGGGCGTTGCCCAGGTTGATCAGGAATCGGGTGAGCCAGGCCCAGCCGAAGTCGGGGTGCCGACGGGGGCTCACCCAGAGCGAGCGCGCGAAGGTACGGGCGTCGAGGGCGGGGCGCAGCGCCCGGGGGAGGGGCGGCTCGCGGTGGCGCAGTACGAAGGGGAGCGCGAGCGAGACGGTGAGTACGGCGAGGACCGCGTAGCCGGAGCGGACGCCAGTGATCAGCTGAGTCGTGATCAGCGCGCCGAGGACGAGGCCGAAGGACTGCATGAGGCCGGTCCAGCCGGAGACCTGGGCGCGCTGGGTGAGCGGTACGCGGTCGGCGATCGGGGTGGTGACCCCGGCCAGCATCGCGTTGAGACCTGCCTGCGCGAGGCACCAGCCGAGGGCGACCCCGGCCACGGTCTGCTGGGAGGCGGTGACCGACAGGCCCGCCGCCCCGGCGAGGGCACCGCCGAGGATCCAGGGCCGACGGCGGCCGAACCGGCTCGTGGTGCGGTCCGACCACGCACCGGCGAGCGGGTTGGCCAGGACCGCGACGAGCGCGCCGAGGCCGGTGACGAGCGAGAGCGCGTCGTTCTTGCCGTGCGGGTCGATCTGCTCCAGCTGAAGCGGCAGCAGGATCTGGATGGGTGTCATGAACGCCATGAAGACGGCGAGCGTGGCCAGTGAGAGGTTCGCCGTCCAGCCGGTCCTGACCGGGACGGTGGGCTCGGCGAAGACGGCGGCGGCATCCGCCGCGGCGGCGTGTGGCATGACGGCTCCGTTGCTCAGGACCGCTGGGAGGCAATCAGGTCGCGGTACCACTCGAAGCTCGCCCGGGGCGTGCGGCGGCAGGTGTCGAAGTCGACCTCGACCAGGCCGAAGCGCTGGTGGTAGCCCTCGGCCCACTCGAAGTTGTCGAGCAGTGACCAGGTGAAGTAGCCGCGTACGTCCACCCCGAGGGATACGGCGCGGGCGACCGCGGTGATGTGTCCGGCGAGGTATTCGATGCGCGCGGGGTCGTGCAGCCCGGCTGGCTGCGAGCAGCCGTTCTCGGTGATCCACACGGGCGGAAGACCGTCCCCGTAGCGGTCCTTGAGGCCGGTGAGCAGCTCCGTCAGTCCGTCGGGGACCACCGGCCAGTCGAACGCGGTTCGCTCGTACGGCTCCGCGGGCTCGGCCAGGTCGAAGGGGAGCGCGGCGGCGGGATCGGCTGGGGCGGTCACCCAGGTGGGGTTGTAGTAGTTGACGCCCAGTCCGTCCAGCGGAGCGGAAATCGTGGCGAGATCGCCGTCACGCACCACTCCTCCCCACTGTCCGTCGGCCATGCCGTAGGCCGAGAGGTCGGGATAACTCCCGGTCAGGACAGGGTCGTTGAAGAGACGGTTGTGCAGGATGTCATACGCGTGGGCTGCCGCCACGTCCTTGTCCCGCCGGGCGTCGGGGAGCATGCGGACGGGCGTGCAGTTGTTGGCGATCAGTACCTGCCCGTCCGGCACGGTGGCCCGCAGCGCGGCGGTCGCGAGTCCGTGGCCGAGCAGCTGGTGATGCGCGACGGGAAGTGCGTCCAGCATCAGTGCGTGGCCCGGGGCGTGGACACCGAAGCCGTAGCCGAAGGACATGTGGATGAAGGGCTCGTTCAGGGTGATCCATCGCTTCACGCGGTCGCCCAGGCGCTCCGCGACCACGGCCGCGTACGCGGCGAACCGGTGGGCCGTCTCGCGGTTCAGCCACCCGCCCTTGTCCTCCAGGGCCTGCGGCAGGTCCCAGTGGAAGAGGGTGGGCGTGGGTTCGATCCCGGCGTCGAGCAGCGCGTCGACCAGGCGGTCGTAGAAGTCCAGTCCGCGCGGCTCGACCCTGTCGGCGCCGGTCGGCAGGACGCGGGGCCAGGAGACCGAGAAGCGGTACGCGTCGAGTCCGAGCTGGCGCATCAGTGTGACGTCCTCGTCGAACCTGCGGTGGTGGTCGCAGGCGATGTCGCCGGTGTGGCCGTCGCGTACGGCACCGGGACGCCGTACGAACGTGTCCCAGACGGACGCTCCCTTGCCGTCCTCGTCGGCCGCGCCCTCGATCTGGTACGCGGCGGTCGAGGCGCCCCAGGTGAAGCCGGCCGGGAGCCGGGGGATCCGGGTGGCATCGGTGGATCTCGTCGTCACTGGCGCCTGCCTTCGCTGGTGATTGCGCGAGTTGCCCAGGTTCGGCCGCCCGCGCGTGGCTGAGGGGATGGTGCCGTTGGCCGCTCTCCGCGCCCTGACGGCACCCTGGGGGACGGTTGTTCGTGACCGGGTACGCCGTCCGAGGTGGGCCGCACCGTAACATGAACGAGAGTTCATGTTCTATGGGTCGGGCCTGGCCGCGACTCCGGTCGGCCCGGGAACCCGCTGAAGCGGACGAGGGGGCTGGACACGGTGGGGCGCCACCTGTGCGTCGGTGGTGCCGCACCGCATTTCGGCTGCGAGGGTCGTTCGCCGTCGGTATGGGCCGTGCTGTGCACGGTACTTGCAGTCCCCGTCCGGCCGTGTGCGAGATCAGTCCTCGCGGCTCGTCGCGGCGACCGTTACGCCAGGACCGGCCCTCGCGCGTCCGCTGACTCCGCCGACTTTGCCGACCAGGGAGAGTCGCTGGGGGTGAGCGGGCGAACCAGTTCCGTGCGGTTGCCGCTGCCTGCCCCCGTACGCGGGCGATGGCCACGCCATGATGTTGAAGACCATGACGAGCGGCGTCAGTTGGGCCATGAGGCGCCCTTGCCCGCGGTCAACGAACTGCGGCGGCACGGCGGCGGCGAGCACGCAGGCGCCCAGCGGCTTCCCGAGACGGTGGTCAGCGCGGCACAGCGGTCCTGTTCCAGCGTGCGGCCCACTACGAACAGCGCGCTCGGCCCCGGAACCACGATCAGCGAGAACGGCATCGCAGCGACAGCGGGCAAGTGGTCAGAGGGCACCATGAACCACGGATAGGCGCAGGCGGAGGAATCCCCTCAGTCCGTCTTTCCCGGGCGGAAAAGGGCGCTCCGGCTCGGCTCCTGTCTCGCGCCGGGGTGGCAACATCCCTTGAAACCAACGGTGTTCACGTGTCTGGGGAGCGGGGCAGCGGGTGGGCGCGGCAGAGCCTGGCGAGCCGACGCGCGGGGGAGGCCCGCGGCTTCTGCCCAGGACGGGAGGCGGCGCCTCGGGATCGCGTCCGTGTTCGTCCGGACGGCCCAAGTGCCGCATCCCGCATCCCGCATCCCGCGTGGCCGCGTCGGCCGACCGGGTGGGCGGCCTGTCAGGAAAGGGGGGCCGGTCCACGGGGCGGCGGGACGGCCCGGAGCAGTTCCCACAGGGGGCGCGAGCCGGCCGCCCATACGCCGAGGGTGTGACGGTCGACGACGTGGAGGCGCTGCTGTCCGGCGAAGGTGACAGCGGGGGCGGTGACGCGGCCGTTGGTGACGATCACTGCGACATCGGCGCCGTGGACGGGGCGCGCGGTGCCGTTGAGGACCTGGAAGTCGGGGGTTCCGACGGCGGAGCCCGCGAGACCCTTGCTGCGGTGTTTGCACTGGATGACCCAGCGGCGTCCGTAGGGATCGGTGGCCTTCACATCGGCTCCCAGGTCGCCGCCGCCACCGACGCGGGTCGCGTCCCGGCAGCCGTCACGGTGCATCAGTTCGCGGACCGCCTCCTCGAACCGGGTGTGGTGCAAGGCGTCCAGCTGGGCCAGTCCGTAGCGCAGGCCGTGTGTGCGGGCCGCTTCCCATCGTGCCCGCTGCTGCTTCTGGTGGAGCCAGAAGCAGCCGGCCAGACCGGCGAGAACTCCGAGGGTGACCAGGACCCACCAGTGGGCCAGCAGCCAGTTGACGACGGCGACCACCACGGCGAACGCCAGGGCCGTGGCCGCGAGAAGTCCGGACAGCTTCTCCCGCGCCCGCTGCCGTTGACGCTTGCCGGGCCTGCGGGGGCGTCGGCGTGCCGGGCGCCCGGCCGCGACGGCCCGGCGTCGGCGGGGGCTCACCGGCTGGCCTGCGTGACGCCGCTGGCCAACTGCCCCAGAAAGCTGAGGATTCCCTGGCCGACCGGGGTCGGGGCCAGCAGGAGGCCCAGTGCCAGGACTATGACGACGGTCATCCTCTCGTCGAAACGGCTGCGTGCGTGCACGCGTCGACGCAAGCGCAGGATCACGACGATGGTGAGCAGCACCGCCACATTGATGGTCAGCAACCGTTCCGACCTCCCCACTGACCGGCCGTCAGCACGCTGGGCAGGCATGCGACTACCCGGACTCCATGTGTAGCCGGGTCGCTTGGATCTTGAGGGTGGGATATCGCCGAATGGCACGAAGTCATCGGAACCGGCCGGATATGCGCGGTGGCGGATCGGCGGTCGATGTGCTGCGTCCGTCGACGGCTTCGGGTGCCGGGGTGCGCCGTCGTGGCGGCCGACGCTCCGTGGCGGTCCACGACGCGGACGAAGGTGTTGGCGCGGATCGCGCGGATCAATGGCTCCGGTCGCGGTGGGCGGCGACTCGGACCCGGGTTCCGCAGCGGGTCGAGCAGTAGCGCTGCGGGGTGCGGCGCCCCGTGTCGATGAAGTAGCGGTCGCATCCGGGTGCGGCGCAGCGGCCCCACGCGCAGTAGCCGCGTTCGCTGAGCCACAGGGCCAGGGCCAGTGCGGCGGTGGACAGCAGCCACGGGGCCGGGCGCGCGTCGTGGGGGGCCGGGGCGTGGAGCGACCAGCGGCGTTCCGGCAGCCGGACGAGCCGAGGCCGGGCGGGGTACCGGTCGAGCAGGGCGTTGATCGCCCCGGCGGCGCTGTCCTCGTCCTTGATGTCCAGGATGCGGGTGATGGCCGCCGCGGCCTCCCGTACTTCACCGGCGGTGGTGCTGGTCAGCCGCAGGGGCGGGCCGCCGTGCGCCTTCACCAGGGCTTCGAGCCCTTCCGGTGTGGCTCCGGACCCGTCCTGTACGGCGTTGACCAGATCGGTCAGGAAGTACAGGCCGCGCGGGTTGTCATCGGCGAACTGCTGGTCCATGGGCTTCTCCCGCTTCGGTGGGACGGCGTCCCCGTCATGCTAACGTCTAAATTCAATTTAGACGTTACCTCGTTAGCCGTGCAGGAGAAGGAGGCTCGCGTGACCGAGTCACACACATCCGTGCTGATCGTCGGAGGCGGACCGGCCGGTCTGGCTCTGTCCTGTCTGCTGTCGGGTTACGGGGTGGACCACGTCCTGATCGAGGCCCACCCCGCTGTCTCCCGCCACCCCAAGGCCCGGGGTGTCTGCGCCCGGTCCATGGAGATCTTCCGGCGCATCGGGCTGGAGAGCGCGGTCCGTGCCGCGGGACTGCCCTCCGGACAGGTCCGCTTCTACCGGGGCCGCGACCTGGTCGATCCCGACTACGTCCGCACCGGCCCCCCTCAGGAGCCCGGCGAGGGCCCTGAGCACACACCGTCACCGGGTCTCATCTGTTCCCAGGACGTCCTGGAGCCCCTGCTGCTGCGGCGTGCCGAAGAACTGGCGGGCTCCCGGGTCAGGTTCGGCGCCCGTCTGGACTCCTTCGCCGACGACGGGCTCGGCGTACAGGCCGTCATCGAGGAACGGGCGACCGGTCGCCGGTACTGTCTGCGGGCGGACTGGCTCGTCGGCTGCGACGGCGCCGCGAGTACCGTGCGCGAGGGTGCCGGGATCTCGATGGAGGGCCCCACCGGTCTGGGCCGGTACCTCAGTGTCCGGTTCGAGGCGCCGCTGGGACGGGTGGTGGCCGACCGCGCCAGCGCCTCGTACTTCCTCACCGTCCCCGGGCGAGGAGGATTCATGGCCGTCGACAACGACAGCCACTGGATCTACCAGTACCCGCTCGGCGCTGACCCGGCAGCGGACCCGGCCGACCACCGGTTCCTGGCCGGTCTCGTCCGCACGGCGGCCGGTATCCCGGACCTGGACGTGACGATCCACGACACGATGACCTGGCGCATGGACGCACAACTCGCCGACTCCTACCATCACTCACGCGTCCTGCTGGCGGGCGACGCGGCCCATGTCATCCCGCCGACCGGCGGACACGGCATGAACACCGGCATCGGTGACACCGACAACCTCGCCTGGAAACTCGCCGCGGTCGTCTCCGGACACGCCGCCGAAGCCCTCCTGGACACCTACGGGACCGAGCGGCGGCCCGTCGCACGCCAGGTCATCGACATCTCCATGGCCAACGCGGCCAACCCGAGCGGCTACCGCATCGACGACGAACTCCTCCTGACCGCCGCCTACCGCTCCGCCGCGGTCATCCCGGCCCCGGTGGCGGATGACGGTCACCCCGGCGCCCTTGACGCGACCGGCTACCGGCCCGGCTGCCGGCCGGGAGAGCGCCTGCCCCACGTACGCCTCACCGAGGGCCCCGCGCACGTGACATCGACCCTCGATCTCGTCGGTCCGGACTTCACGCTGGTCGCGGCCGACGACGCCCCGCAGTGGCGGCCGCAGGCCGAGGCCGTGCGGCAGGCGGGCATCCCCCTCACCCTCCGTACCGTCCGCACCGCCGCGCAGCGTGAGGCCGAGGCCGGACCGTGGGCACGCCTGACCGGTGCCGAGCACGCGGACGTGGCGCTCCTGGTGCGCCCCGATGGGCACATCGCCTGGCGCGGCACCTGCCCGGCGGACCTGTCGACTCTCCCGGCCCTCGTGAGACGGGTACGCGCGGCGTCGTGACGTCCGCCGGAACCGGTCCGGCCGACACGGCCGGGCCGTGCGGACGGGAGCGAACGGAACCGTCCCCTCCCGGAGATGGTGTGGTCAGGGGCGGCGTCACGCTGTGGCCCCGCCCCTGTGACGCGGAGGCGGGCGGCCCTGCCGCCGTTCAGCCTTCTCGGCACGGGCCGACCGCCGCGCCAGGCGAGGGGCTGGTGTGCCGTACCGCTCACCCACCCGTACCGCTCGCACCGCCCGCGGACTCGGCTTCCCGGCGCAGGGACTGCCGGACCGACCAGGCGACCGACACGAGCGGTACGGCCACCACCGCGCCCAGCACCCCGGCCGCGATGGCGCCGCCGATCACCGAGAGCGCGACCACGACCGGGTGCAGCCGGACGGCCCAGCTCATCACGAGCGGGTGCAGGAGGTGGCCCTCGATCTGGCCGATGACCACGATCAGCGCGATGACGACCGCCGCCACGACCGGGCCTTTCGCCGCCAGTGCCACCACGGTGGCGACCGCGAGGGCGATCGGTGAGCCGATCAGCGGAATGAAGGCGGCGAAGAACTCCAGCAGGGCCAGGGGAAGGGCCAGCGGCACCCCGAGGGCGAACAGGGCAAGTCCCACGAGCACGGCGTTGGTCGCCGCCACCACGATGATGCCGTGCGTGTACCCGGTGAAAGTCCGCCAGGCCGCCCGTCCCGCTACCGACACCCCGTCCCGGGCCTTCTCCGGCAGTTGGCCGCAGAACCAGTGCCACTGCCGATCACCCGAATGGATGAAGAAGACCGAGCAGAACAACGCGAGAACCAGGACCGTCACCACTTCCACCAGCCGCCCCAGCCCGCTGACGGCCGTGCTGACGACAGTGGAACGATGACGGGACAGGAACTGTCCGATGCGGGACTGGATATCGTCGAGCGTCTCGCGGCCGAGCCGGAACGGCGGCCCCTCCAGCCACTGCTCGATCCTGCCGAGCCCTTCGCTGAACTCCCTCTCCAGCACGCTCTGTTCTCCGGCGACGGCCTCGCCGACGAGGCTCAGCACACCGAGAACGAGGACGATACTGCCGATCAGCGCCATGGCGACGGCGAGCGGTCGCGGCATCCGGCGAGCCAGCAGGTTCGCGACCGGCTCCAGCACCGCGGTGACGACCAGTCCGAGGAAGACGGCCGCGGCCACCTCGTGGAACCGTCCCAGCACGGCGAAGACCGCGTACACGACCGCTCCGACGGCGAGGATCCGCCAGGCGTAGGCGGCGGCTGTCCGCAGCGCGGGGTTCACCCGGAGCTCGTTCCCGTACTGCGGACGGGCCGACGCCTGCCGCCGCGCTCCCCGGCTCCGGGAGCCGGGACGGGCCATGCGCCGCCGTAGCAGCTGACGTGACGCGGCGGGGGTCCGGCGCCGTCTTTGCCGCGGGTCGGACGGGACGCCGGAATCCGCGTGGTCAGGCTGCGGGTGTGAGGGCCTGGGCATTCCCTGCTGGTACCAGAAGGGGCCGCGTCAACCCGGCACCGCGCGGCGACATGCTCGGGATGTCACCCCCGCGGGCGGAGCCGGGTACGGCGCACGGGGCGATCACGTTCGTACGCGCCGAAACGGTCCCGGCCGTCCCCTCGGCACCGGGCGGCGCACATCGGGGAAGGCCGCGAGCTCCGTCCGGCTCGCGCGGACCAGCGCTACTGTTCCTTGATTTTGTGGGCAGTTGCCCAAAGAGCTCATGAGGCACAGAGTGAAAGAGGAGCACACACGAGATCGGAGCGTGTTGTGATCATTCTGGGAGTCATCCTGCTCGTCATCGGTTTCGTGACCGGAATTTCCATCCTGTGGACCATCGGGATCATCCTGGCCGTCATCGGTCTGATCCTGTGGATCCTGGGCGGGATGGGACACGCGGTCGCGGGGCGAAGACACTACTGGTAGGGCGCTCGGGTGACGGTTTAGGCCGCCTTGACCGGCACGTCACCGACGACGTCCGCCGAACCACCACTGGGCACGGACGGGCCGACACCGGCCGACGTGCCCAGAAGGGCGTCGGTCACCTGATGACGGGGCATGGGCGGGGGCGGCTGCCCCGTCCGGCAGGAGACCAGGAGACGCAGGAGGCCGGGGCCGTCGGCGCCTGCGCCCGGAGGGCGATCCGCCCGCCGGGCCGTCTCGGTGCGCGAGGGCCCGGCGCGAACTCGTCCTCGCGGGAGGCCGGTGTCAGGCCGTCAGGGGCATGCGGCCCGGAGGGCGGGTTCGGCTCACGGCCCGCGCCAGAGGTTGGCGAAGGCCGCGTTCTCGATGTTCCGCCTCTGGCGTACGGCCTCCAGCTCCATCACCGCGTCGTGGACGGCGGCCACCACGGTCGTCACCGCCTCGTCGTCGAGGCCGGTCTCCTCGTCGGACCGTTCGTCGTCGATGCCCACGACCGAGACGAGAGCGGCCAGGACGGGTTCCTTCTCCTTCCAGCGGTCGGCCGCGCGGCGGCGCGCGGGCGTATCGGCCAGCTCCACGCGTTCCGGGCCGAAGGACAGTCGGCCGCTGCGCCGCGGCTGGAGCTCACCGCTCTCCTCCAGGCCGGCCTGGTACGCGGCCGCGAGGTCTTCACCCCGGCGCCACAGCCAGTCCTCGATCCGCTCGTAGGGCGCCTGCCGGGTGAGCCCTGCCGCGGCCTCGGCCAGGAACCGGTCGTCCGGCGTCGGCGGCTCACCCGGAACGACGCGGTCTCCGTCCACGGCGATCGCCCCCGCACCGATGAGATCGACCAGCTCGGCTCCCGCGAGCGCGAGGGACAGATCGCCCTGCCCCACGGAGTGCTCCAGGTCCATGACGATGATGAAAAGGTCCTTCGCCGTGGTCATGAACGGCTCCCCTCGGAGATGTCGGCAAAGACGCGCCCACCGGCCGGGCCCGCGTCCGGGGCTGGCCCCGGCGGCCGGGGTGAGCGTCACGATCAGTATCGCCCCGTCCGGGCGGCCGGAACCCTTTCACGGGGCCGCGGGTCGTTCCGCCGATGGACGAGGGGTCCTTACGGTGCTGGTTCCCCGGTCGCCCCGGTCCGCCTGTCCGCCAGGAGGCGGGAGGCGGTCTCCCCAGGGCGGAGCGGGGGCGGTGGTCAGACGGCGACGCAGGGGTGCGCCGGGCTGAGGCAGTGCACGGTGCTCGTCTCGCAGTGCGGTTCGAGCAGGGTCCGCAAGTCGTCGGCCGCAGCGGTGAGCAGGCGACCGTCACGGGCGGCGTGGAGGGTTTCCAGGAGGAAGGCGACACGGGTGGAGTCCTCGGTGACGCGGGTGCGGTGGGCGTCGCGGTGGTTCCAGTGCCGGGTGAGGACACCGGTGGTGTCGGTGTAGATGATCTCGCCGGGCTTGGGGTGTTCGACGGTGCCGGCCTCGCCGAGCGGGGTGAACGTCTCGTCGCCATCGGCGTAGCGGATCTCGACATCGCCGGTGACATGGTCGAGGTCGAAGGCTCCGGCGGGCAGACCGTGGCCCACGGAGACGGCGTTGTAGGAGTCGACGGCCGGGTTGATCCGGGGCAGGGTGCCCTTCTTGGCGAGGCGGCGGCCCAGGGCGTCGACGCTGGGGCGGACGCGGCGGGGGTTGGTGCCGAAGGAGCGGTAGGCGTCGTGCCATGTCCCGATGCGCGGGTCGTTCTCGTCGGCTGGCTGCCAGGCGCCGCCCGCGAGCCGCCGCTCCAGGTTCTCCACGGCGGCGGTGGTGGCGGGCCAGGGCTCGCCGCCCCGCAGTCCGGTGGCGGTGACGACGGTGATGAGGGTGTCGGGGAAGGCGTCGGCGACGGCGGGGCTGATGCGGAAGGCGGTCATCGGGTCCGTTCCAGGAGGGCGGGCGGGGCTGTGGGTTCAGGTCAGCGCGAGGAGGCCGACGGCGACGGCGGCGGTGCCCAGCCCGACCAGCTGGCCGCGGTGGATCCGCTCGGCGAGGACACCGCGGGCGAGCAGGACGGTGCCGGCCGGGTACAGGGCGGTGATCACGGCGACGACGGCGAGGTCGCCGCTGCGGGCGGCGAGCAGGAACAGCAGGTTGGCCACCGAGTCCAGTGCCCCGGCCGTGGCCGATATCGCGTACGCGGGTTTCTCCGGCCCCAGTCGCCGGCGCAGCAGACCGGCCGCGGTGAGGGTGACCGCGCAGGAGACGACGCGGCCGGTGAGCAGCGGGCCGACACCGCTGTCCGCGGGCGCCTGGTGCAGGAAGACCATCTGCAGGGCGATGGCGGACCCGGCGCCGAAGGCCAGCAGCAGCGCGGTACGCGACGGGCGTCCGCTACCGGACCCGTGCCCGGCGCTGACCAGCACCACCGCTGCCAGCGCCAGCGGCAGGCCGATCAGCCCGGCCGGTCCCAGACGCTCGCCCTGCAGCAGTCCGACACCGACCGGCAGCACCGCCGAGACCAGCGCGGTGAGCGGGGAGAGCACGTTCATCGGGCCGATCGCGAGCGTGCGGTAGAGCAGGGCGAAGACGGCGGCCGAGGCGAAGCCGGACGCCGCGCCCCAGCCGAGGGTGGCAAGGTCGAAGGAAGCGCCGAGAAAGGGCCACAGCAGCAGTTCGACGGTGAGCGAGGCAGGGGCGGCGATCAGCACGGTGCGCAGCACGTGGGCCTTGCGGGCGCCGAGACCTCCGAGGAAGTCGGCGCATCCGTAGGCCAGAGAGCTGCCCAGGGCCAGCAGCAGAGCGATCACGGGCGTATCCCTTAGCATCAGTGAAACGACTGCACCGTACATCGCACCGACCGAACGTTGTCAACCAACCGACCGCGCGGTGCAGTGGGGTGACCCGCCTGCTGGGAGGAAGCGATGGCCGAGACCGAGGCGGCGCTGCGGACGCTCGCGTACAACGTCCGCGCGGCCCGCACCCGTGCCGGGCTGTCCCTGGACGAACTCGGCCGCCGCGCCAAGGTCAGCAAGGGGGCGCTGGTCGCACTGGAGAAGGCCCAGGGCAACCCGAACTTCGCCACCCTGGTCCGTCTCGCCGACACCCTGGGCGTCTCGGTGTCCGCCCTGGTGGAAGGCCGTTACGGGGAACGTGTCCGGGTGGTGAGCGCCGATGCCGTCACGCCGCTGTGGGAGGGGGAGCGCGGGGGCGAGGGCCGGCTCATGCTGACGACCAGCGGCCCGGCGGCCACCGAGGTCTGGTGCTGGACGCTGGAGCCCGGCGAGGAGTACCCGAGCCACCCCCATCAGGCCGGTGTGACCGAAACCGTCAGTGTCACCGCCGGTGAGATGGTGCTTGTGGTCGACGACGCCGCGTACCCGGTCAGGGCGGGGCAGACGGCGGCGTTCGACGGCGATGTCTCCCACGCCTACCGGGGTTCGGGGACCGGGACCTGCCGTCTGATCATGACCGTCCAGCTGCCGCCTGGACCCGCCTGAACGGCGTGCGCCCGGCCACGCCCTGGTGGGCGGGGAACAGCCGGGGTGCTGTCCGTCAGCACGCGTCCGGGAAGTCCCGGAGACCGGGAAGGCCGAACAGGCGCTGTGCCCGGCGGCCGTTCTCCGCGCGCAGCGCCGTTCCCCAGGGCCAGGGCCAGGTGGCGGTGGTGGTGGCGTAGGGGCAGACGAGGTGGTGGACGACGCGGCACAGGGCCCCGGGGGTGGGTTCGGCGTCCCAGGTGTTCCACGCGGTGCCGTCGGTGGCGGTGAGCCACCGGCGGCGGGGCGGCAGTTGGTGGGAGGGCACGGTGATACCGGATTCGAGGAGTACCCAGTGGCCGGGGTAGAGGGTGGGGTACCGGTCCTGCGGGAGTCCGCAGTCCGGGCAGTGGGGCGGTGCGGGTGGTGGGGGCGCGGTGGCACCCTCGCGGAGGGCCTGCAGGTCGTCGTCGGGGCGGGCCGGGCCGGGCGCGGAGTTCTCGGTGTCCCCCATACGCTTCAGGGTCCGGTCGGGCCGACAGGGGCGGTAGGGCACGATCCGGCCGGTACGGGGGTGGCGCGGGGTGCCGGGGAGGCCGCGCGGCGCCCCATGAGGCACACGGCGTCACGGGGGTACTTCGCACCGCAGGCTGAACTGATACCGGTCGTCCCGCGCCTGAGGCTTTGCCAGACCGGCAAGTCCGCTCGCCAGGGGAGAGCGTCGCGCCGCATGATCGGCGTGCAACCGCAGCCGTCAGTGACCCGAGGAGGAGCCCATGCGCCAGCCCGCGCCGTCCGCCGAACTCCGTCATCGCACCATCGAGACCCCCGCCGGGCGGCTGCATCTGGTCGAGCAGGGCGCCGGACCGCTGGTCCTGCTGGTCCACGGCTTCCCCGAGTCCTGGTACTCCTGGCGCCACCAGCTCCCGGTCCTCGCGTCAGCCGGGTACCGGGCCGTCGCGCTCGATGTGCGCGGCTACGGCCGCTCGTCCAAGCCCGCCGGGGTGAACGCCTACCGGATGCTCGATCTGGTGGAGGACAACGTCGCCCTCGTACAGGCTCTGGGCGAGGAGACCGCGGTGGTCATCGGCCACGACTGGGGGGCCAACATCGCGGCGGTCTCCGCTCTGCTCCACCCCGGAACGTTTCGTGCGGTCGGCCTGCTGAGCGTTCCGTACGCCCCGCCGGGCGGCCCCCGTCCCACCAGCATCTTCGGTCAGATGGGCGGCCCCGAGCAGGAGTTCTACGTCTCGTACTTCCAGGAACCGGGCCGCGCCGAGGCGGAGATCGAGCCCGACGTCCGGGGCTGGCTCGCGGGCGTCTACGCGGCGCTGTCCGCCGACACCATGCCCGCCCAGGACGAGCCCGACCCGCACTTCGTGACGCGCGACGGCGGCCGGATGCGCGACCGCTTCCCCACGGGCACGCTCCCCGCCTGGCTGACCGAGGAGGATCTCGACGTGTACGCCGGGGAGTTCGAGCGCACCGGTATGAGCGGGGCCCTCAACCGCTACCGCAGCATGGACCGCGACTGGGAGGACCTCGCCCCGTACCGCGGTGCCCCGGTCAAGCAGCCGTCCCTGTTCATCGGGGGCGCTCTGGACGCCTCCACGACCTGGATGGCCGACGCCGTCGACGCCTACCCGGCCACCCTCCCCGGGCTGACCTCCTGCCACATCCTGGACGGCTGCGGGCACTGGGTTCAGCAGGAACGTCCCGAAGAGGTCAACCGCCTCCTGACCGAATGGCTCGCATCGCTGGGCGGCTGAGTCACCGGACGGGTGTGACGGGGCGCCGGACGGGTGTGACGGGGGCGCTGGTGGGCGACGGCTTGCGCCAGGCGCACGACCGCGCTCACCGCGGCGGCCGGACGCCTCGTCGGTGCCGGTGCGCCGGGAGGCGAAGCCGGGCTCAGGCGCCCGGTGCGCGGGCCGGAGCCAGCGCCCACGAGGGACGCAGGGCTGCGTACCCGGTCCGGCCGACCCGGTCCCCGGGACGGCCGCGAGGGGGGCGAAGTCCGGTGCTCCGCCGCCTCCGGGGCGCTGATGCGCGACCTCTTCGTCACCCACCCGCTTTGCTCTGCTGTACTGACCTGCGGCTAGTTTGTGCACAGGAGAAGTACGCGGGCCCGTGGCGACCGAGCTGCACGGGGGACGGGAGGTCGGGAAGAGTGTCGCTGCGCGGAGGTGATCCGGTCGAGGTCGGCGGCTATCCGCTGGAGGCCCGGCTCGGCTCGGGTGGCATGGGCACGGTCTTTCTGGCCCGTACCAGTTCGGGGCGGCCCGTCGCGATCAAGCTGATCCACCAGCAGTTCGCGGCGGACGACGAGTTCCGCATCCGCTTCCGTCAGGAGGTCGCGGCGGCGAGGCGGGTGAGCGGCGCGTTCACCGCCGCCGTGGTCGACGCCGACCCCGAGGCCGATCAGCCGTGGATGGCGACCGCCTACATCGAGGGGCAGACGCTCACCCAGCACATCGCCATGAAGGGCCCGCTGGACGGGGCGGAGCTCAGGAGGCTGGCCATCGGGCTGGCGGAGGCGCTGCGCGACATCCACCGGGTGGGGGTCGTCCACCGTGACCTGAAGCCCTCGAACGTCGTGCTCTCGCCCGAGGGACCGCGCGTGATCGACTTCGGCATCTCACGTGCCATCGACCAGCAGACGCTGACGATGACCGGGCGGATCATCGGTACGCCGCCGTTCATGTCGCCGGAACAACTGCAGGCGCCGCGCGGTGTGGGACCGCGATCCGATGTCTTCTCGCTGGGCACGCTGCTGGTGTACTCGGCGACGGGCCACGGCCCCTTCGACGCGGACAGCCCCTACATGACGGCGTACCAGGTACTCCACGAGGAACCGTCGCTGGACGCCGTGCCGTCGGCGCTGCGCGCGGTCGTCGAGCTGTGTCTGGACAAGGAACCCGGGCGGCGGCCCTCGGCGGACGAACTCCTCGTGCTGCTGCGGGACCTCCCGGCCGACCTCGGCGGTACCGGCGCGCACGCGGCGGGCGCGGGCCACACCCGCGACGTGAGTACCCAGCACCACCTCGCGGCACCGGCCACTCCGGCACCGGGCGCCCCGGCACCGAATGCCCCGCCCGGACCCGGCACCGGGAACACCGGCACCGCCGCCGCTCTCCGTCCGCGTCGCCGATGGCGTCCCGTGCTCGCGGCGGCGGTCGCGGTCGCGGCGATCGGCGGGGGAGCCGCCGCGCTGACGGTGGCCGGGCTCGGCGAGGACGACGGCGGCAAGGGCGACCGCGTCGCGCCGCCGGCCGTCGCGCCGCCGGCTGTCGCGCTGCCGGACGGCTTCGCGCCGTGGCACACCATCGCGCGGGGCGGCCGTGAGGACGTGCCCGACGAGCTGCGCTGCGTGGCGCACGGCGACGCGGTGTTCTGCGGCGGCGGCAGCGTGGTCGCGACCCGGATCAGCGTGCTGGACGGCTCTTCGGTGTGGACGGTGAAGAGTCCGGGCGTCCCTGTCCAGGGCCTCCACCTGGTGGGCGCCACCGGCGACACGGTGCTCGGCTACCGCGTCGCCGCCGAGGGCGCCCCGCAGGACGCGCCCATCGAGGTGGTGGCCGTCGACGCGGACAGCGGCCGGGAACTGTGGTCCGTACCGTCCGGCGCCCAGTCGCAGGCCGTCACGGGCCGGACCCAGGACGCTCTGGTGACCGGCTCCGCCGTCGTGACGGTCGACGCGTCCAACTCCCGCTTCGAGGCCCGGGACGCGCACAGCGGCAAGGTCGCCTGGACGACGCCGTTCCCCGCGGACACGCAGTGCTCTCCCGTTCCGGCGGGCGCCCGGCTCCTGGCGATGTGCGCCCCGCGGACCGAGGTGGACGCCGTGGAGGTGAGCCACCCCACCCTGCACGTGCTCGACCGCGCCTCGGGGGCACTGGGCAAGGCCATCGCGGTGGACGGCCCCGCCGTGCCGATGGGCGTCGCGGACGGCACCCTCGTACTTCTCCAGGAGCACAGGGCGGGGACGGCTCCGGCCGGGTACGACGCAGTGGTCCGGGTCGACCCGGACTCGGGCAAGGTCACCTACTCCCGGCTGGCCGAGACGTACACGGGGACGCCCGGGATGGCGGACGGCACCCTCTACGTGAGCAGGCAGACCGGTCTTGTCACGGCTGTCGATCCCGCGACCGGCCGGACGAAGTGGTCGCGGCAGTCCGGAGTGGAGGGGGCGTCGGGCCCCGTGGCGGGAGCCGGTGCGCTGTACTTCAGCTCGGCCACCGGCCGGGTGGTCGCGCTGTCACCGCGCGACGGCACGTCTCTGTGGACGACGGACCCGCAGGCCGACGGACTGACGGGCGAGCAGGGCGCGAGCCCGCGCGTGACCGTCGTGGGGCGGGTGGTGGTCGTGGCCGCGGCCCAGAACACGCTCTTCGCGTTCGACACCCAGGAACCGCCGAAGGCGGGCTGATCCGGGCGGCGCCGCCCGGCTGCCGCCTTCCCCGTCAGACCGGCGCCAGCGCCGCCAGCGGCACTGGCCTCAGCACCGGCTGCGCCGCGGCGTCCGGCTGGGCCGGTACGCGGCTACTCGCCGCATTCGTGCGCGGCCGGATCGACCACGACCCGGTCGAGCAGATTCCGCAGCAGGGTCTGCTCGGCCTCGGTGAGATCGCCGAAGAGCTCGCGCTCGGCCTCCTTCACCGCCTCGTCCATGCGCTCCAGGGCCTCTTGGCCGGCCGGAGTGATCTCCACGATGTGACGGCGCCGGTCGGCGGGATCCCGTCGGCGCTCACACAGCCCCGAGGACTCCAGCTCGTTGAGTATCGCGACCAGCTGGCTGGGGTCGACCTCCATCACGGCGGCCAGTTCGCGCTGACTCGTGGCTCCGGGGGCCAGACGCATCAGGGTCATCGCATTGCGCGGGTGCAGCCCGGCGACGCCCAGGGCGGCGCGAATGCGTGCCCCGGTGAGCTCTCCGCGGAGGGAGAGGAGGAATCCGAGCCGTTCGTCCGGGTGCGCAGCTGCCATGGCGTCACCGTAACAGTGACTCCATTGTGGATCGGAGCAAATCGTTGGTAGCCTTCAATAATTATTGCTCACGGATCATTGGAGTCGTTCCATCATGTTCATCGGGTACGTCGTCGTCGCCACGCTGCTCGCGCTGGCCTCCGCAGCCTCAGCCTTCCTCACGTTCACCCGCAATCCGCAGGTCGTGGGCAACATGGCGAAGGTGGGCGTGCCGGATTCCTGGCTGCCCTGGCTCGCCACCGCGAAGAGCGCGGGCGCGCTCGGCCTGCTCGCGGGCCTGGTGGTCGCGCCGCTCGGCATCGCCGCTGCCGCGGGGCTGGTGCTCTACTTCGCCGGAGCCGTGATCACTCACCTGCGGGCCAAGGACTACGCGGTGGCGCCGGTGATCGTGCTCACCCTCATAGCGGCTGCCGCGCTGGTGCTGCGCACGGCGTAGGTGTCGGCCTGGTCCGACGCGCACAGCCTGTTCCGTCCGGGAGGCGTCTCGCCCGTCAAGCCGGGGTGTGAGGGCCCGCCGGGCTTGCGGAGTCCGTCCGACGGCCCCGATGCCACCGCTCAGAGGCCGGTGACCTTGGCGCTCGCCGACAGTTCGTACACCAGGGTGACGGTGCGCCGGCCGCCGGGCGGGAGGGGGACGGCCCAGTGGACGATGCCCTCGGCGTCGACCTTCTCGGGGGCGGGGGAGCAGGCGTCCTCACGCAGGCGGACCTCCACCGCCGAGACCTCGGAGACCGGGACACGCTCGCGGACCATGACGGTTCGCCCGTCCCGCTCGCCGGGGGCCGAGAACCGTGACAGGTGCAGCCGCACGGTGCGGGTGACCACGGTCCGCTGGGTCAGACCGGTGGTGCCCCGGGACTCCTCGGTACGGCGGACCACCCGGTAGTCGTCGCAGCTGCCGAAGGACAGCTCCACCGGGGCGCCGGGGGCGGTGAACTCCAGCGTGCCGCGCCCGGTGAAACCGCTGTCGCGGACCAGGTCCACGGGCCCGGCGAGCAGGGCGTGGCCGGACCGGTTGCCGAACCGGACCACCTGGGTGACCAGTGGCGAAAGCTCCGGCGCGCAGGCGTACTCGGCGGGCGCGGCCGTACGGAACGAGGAGAGCGGCACCCGGTGGGCGCGGCCGTCGCCCGGCACCGAGACCGGTGCCGGGGCCCGCAGGACCCGGGTCTCGCCGCCGTCGTCGACCCCGGGCAGGCCGAGCACCGGGGCGGGGCCCAGGCTCGTGATCTCCTCCTCGCGCAGCTCCACGTCGATGGTGCGGCGCTCGGCCGGGGAACGGTCCGTCAGGGTCAGCCGGTCCTCGCCCAGCCGGGGCGGCCCGGTGGCCAGGGACGAGCGGGCCGTCGACAGGGTCAGCCGCACGTCCGACCAGTCCTCGCCGGTGTGCTGCCAGACCACCGCGTCGGTCTCCAGCGTCAGCGCGTCCCCGTCGAGCACGGCCCGGTAGGCGGGCCGCCACAGCGCGCACGGGGTGAGATGGCTCAGGCGCAGCGTGACCGGCCCGGCCGCCCCGGCCGCCACTGTCAGCTCGATGTGTCCGACCAGCTCGGCCGGTTCCTCCTCGGCCAGCGCCATGGCCTGCCGGGTCTCGGCGAGTTCGGTGGAGAGTGCCGACAGCCTGGCTTCGGTGGCGCGAAGGTGTTCCGCGTGCGTGTCGCGCTGCTCGTCCGCGCGGTCCAGTTCACGGGTCCAGCGGGAGGGCTCGCTCTCCCCGGAACCGGTGCCCTCGCCGATCTCCCGGAGCAGATCGTCGGCGAGCCGGCCGAGGAGCCCGAGGCGGGTACGGAGCCGGTCACGCAGCTGCTCCCGCTCCCGCAGTTCCGTTTCGAGGGCGTGGAGGCGGTGGCGCAGAGCGGAGTCGCCGTCGCCGGGCGGCTGCGGTCCGCGCGGTGTCCATGTACGGACGATCCGTACGTCGAGCACGGTCGCGGCGTGACCTGAGGTGAGTTCGGCATGCAGGGTCCGGTCGACCGCCGCCGCGCCGACCGGGCCGAGACGCAGCCGCTGGACCCCGGCCACCAGGTCCAGTACAGCGGTCCGCTCCACATGGGCGCGGTCCTCCAGACAGGTGACGGCGGTGACGGGAAGGGCGATCGGCTTCGGGTCCGTGGACATGGTGGGCTCAGCTCCTTCGGTTGCCGCCGGCCAGGGACTTGCCGGCCGGGATGCGGATCTCGTAGCCGCCGTCGAGGGCGGCGGTCGCGCCCGCGGCCAGGTCCAGCCGCCAGACGCGGGTGCCCGGGGCGTGCTGCTCGGGCCCGGTGCCGTCCTCGGGCACCGTCCAGTCGGCCCGCTCCTCGACCCGTACATCCGGGTCGGAGGTGACCGGAACCCGCTCGTGGACCTCCACGGTGACCGGTCTCGCGAGCCGGTTGGCCAGCTCCACGTGGACGTGGTGGTCGAGCACCGTGGTGGTGCCGCGCAGGCCCGAGGCCGACTCGCGCAGTTGCGTACGGCGGGTGACGCGGACGGCCTCCGCCGGGCCGAGCCCCACCCGGCGCACCCCGCCCGGGGCGAGCGTGGGCAGCGCGGCGGTCAGCACGAAGTCGTCGTCGACGGTGACCTCCACCGGGCCCGCGAGCAGCGCCTGGCCGGTGGCGTTGGACAGGACCAGGGCCGCGTACACGGTCTGCTCCACGGACGGCACGCAGAGGTGCTCGGTCCGCAGACCGACCGGGATCTCCCCGACGGTGACGGTGTGCCAGGTGCCGTCCGAGGGCACGTCGGCGCGCGCGGCGGCGTCGAAGCGGTGGTCGAAGGAGCCCGCCGACTCGCGGGGCCGCACGGCGTGGCCGGGCAGGGGCAGCGAGGCCACGGTCTCGGCGCGGCGGCGGAACTCGTCTGCCACCGGGTCGAACGGTGCACCGGGAAAGAGCCTGCCCCGGCGGCCGCCCCGCTCGCCGGGGCCGCACAGGACGAGCCCGGCGTAGTCGAGCTCGGTGTCACCCGGCTGCGGTGGGCCCGGTGCCGGGGGCGGGGGCGGCGGTGCGGCCCGGCCGGGTGCCGCGGGCGCGGCACCCCCGGGCGCGGGCGGCATGCTGCGGAAGGCCGCCGGGGGAGCGCCGTATCCCCCGGCCATCGGGGCCCCGGTCGGCGGCGGAGGGGGTGGAGGCGGCGGGGGCGGTACGGGACCGGCCACGGCGACCGCGCTCACGGGCACGCCCGTTGGAGCCGGTACGGGGCCCGCCGCGTCGTAACCGGAGAACAGATCGCTCAGTCCGGCCGGGGGCTCGCGCCAGCCCGAGGGCGCGGGGGCGGGCTGGCCGCGGCCGATCCGCACCGAGCGGAGCCTCGGCAGGCCGGTGCGGCGCCGCAGATCGGCGGTGGCCAGGGCGATGCGCACGTCCGTCCAGTCCTCGCCGGTCCGCTGGGCGACCGAGGCGCGCAGCAGCAGACGGCCACTGTCCTCGTCCTGACGGTGGCTCAGCCGGTACGTCGGCACCCAGACGGCCCCCGGCACCCCGTACTCCAGCTCCACCTCGATTGCGGAGCCCACGTCACCGTCGAGCGTCAGGACCGCGCAGACCGTGGTGTCCAGACGCGGCGAGGGCGCGTCGGTGGAAGCTCGGGCGAGACGGCCGGCAGCCAGATCGAGCCGGTGCTCCGCCTCGCGCACCTCCTCCTCCAGCTCGGCCAGACGGGCGTGCAGGCTTGTCAGCCGCGCGTCGACGAAGTCGGCGAGGGCCAGCCAGGCATCGGCCGCGGTGCGGCGGTGCGGGTCCTCGCGCCTGCGGGCAGGCGGGACGGGGCGCAGTGCGCCGACCTCCTCGATCAGGCCCAGCTGCCGGTCCCGCCGCCCCCGTGCCGCCGCGCACACCTCGGTCAGCCGCTCGACCTCGTGCCGCGGCCCCTCGGGTGCGCCCGCGGCGGACGGCTCGGCTTCGGCCTCCACCCGGGCCGCGGCGACCCGTGTTCCGGAGTCCCCCAGGACCCGGGCCCGCAGCGAGCCGGAATCCAGCGAGCGGGGCAGTCCGGTCACCCGCACCCGGCCGCCGGGCGGCACACTGCCCCGGGCCAGGCGACGGCAGACGGCGCCTCGCGCGTACACCACGACCGAATCGAGGGCCGAACCCCACCTCGGTGGCGAATCCAGCGACTCACGCGACGCAGCCGTCATCCGTCCAGCCCCCCCTGCCGTGTCCATGTTGAGCGCAGCCTACGCCCGGGGCGATCCGCTCGTCCGTGCCGTACCGGGAGGGACGGGAGAAAGCGGTGTCCGTTCGCGCGGGCGTCATCGGGAGTTCTCGATTTTTCCGATGAACGGGTATTCCCGTCGCATTCATCGATGGTATTTCATGGGGGTCGGAAATTTTCTCAATCGGAGAGGGCCCCATGAGATCCCTGAAGATCATTCTCGCTATGGCTTCCGCCTTATTGGCCGGAGCGATATCGGCCGCCCCGGCGCAAGCGGCGGGCGGAAAGTACGTGGCGCTCGGTGACTCCTATGCGGTGGGTGTCGGCACACGGACGTACGACAACTCCGGTGACGCGTGCCGCCGCGGGCCGCTGGCGTACAGCAGGCTCTGGGCGGCCCAGCACACCGGCTACGCCTTCGTCGAGGCGTCGTGTTCCGGTGACACCACCACGGAGATGCTGGCCAACCAGGTGCCCAAGGTGACCGCGGACACCACCCTGGTGACCGTTCAGGTCGGCGGCAACGACGTCGGCTTCGTCGAGGTGCTGAAGAACTGCATCCTCACCATCGACGACAAGGACTGCGTCGCGGGCGTCGATGCCGCCAAGGCCGCCGCGACCGGGTACCTCCCGGGCAAGCTCCAGCAGGTCTACGCCGCGATCCGGGCCCGCGCCCCCCAGGCCCGGGTCGTCGTCGTGGGCTACCCGCGCCTCTACACCATCGGTGGCAGCTGCGGCATCCTCGGGCTGAGCGACAAGGAGCGCACGGCGCTCAACTCGGCGGCCGACACCCTGGCCGCGGTGGAGTCGGCGGCCGCCTCCGCCGCCGGGTTCACCTACCTCGACCCGAGGTCCTCGTTCGACCCCCACACCATCTGCTCGAAGGGGCCCGAATGGGTCACGAGCCTGGAGTGGAGCAAGCTGGACGAGTCCTACCACCCGAACACGGCCGGGCACCGCGACGGGTATCTCGCACTGCTCAACGGTATTACCGGCTGAATCGACCGGCCTTCATTTCCCCCGCGATGAAACCTGGAAAAGGGCATGCGGAATGATGCGCCCGCGGGATGGAGAATAAATACCGACCTTCCTGCCGGGGTGGAAATCCGGATGGAGATCTGGGTGGAGGTCCGGGTGGAGATCCGGTGGAAATCCGGTGGGAATCCAGATGGCTCGCCGGGTGATAATTAAGGGAAATGACCGGGAAAGCGGGGGCGGGGGTGTTCGGCCGGTCGGCCGGGCGCCCCCGCTCCGGTGCGGCGGACGTACCTCAGGCCCGGCCGGCCGCGGCACTCTCCACGAGATCGGCCGCGGCCCGCCGGCCACCGGCCGCCCGCAGGGAGCGGCCGATGGCGCGGGCCGCGGTCCGGTGCCCTCCGGTGTCGTCGAGGACGGTCTCCAGCGCCGTTCGAAGCCGGGCCGCGTCCACCCGTCCGAACCTGACCCGGACACCGGCGCCCGCCGCCACCACCTGCTCGGTGACGATCGGCTGGTCGTCCCGGATCGGGGCCAGGACCAGCGGCAGCCCGTGCCACAGCGATTCGCAGACGGTGTTGTGCCCGCCGTGCGACACCACGGCGGACGCCCGTGCCAGCAGATCGAGCTGGGGCACGTACCCCCGTACGAGAATGCCGTCCGGTACGTCCTCCAGCAGGCCGCCCGGGTCGGTGATCACGCCCTGGACCCGGTCGCGGAGCGCGTCGAGGGCGGTGACCGCCTCCCGCAGGAAGCGGCCCCCCGCGTCGGTGTTGGCGGTGCCCAGCGAGACCAGCACCAGTGCGCGGCCCTCGTCCAGCGCCTCCCACGGGAAGTCGCCGTCGCCGGGGCGCGGTGCGATGACCGGGCCGACCAGCCGGACCCGGTCGTGCGGCAGCGGCGCGTCACCGAGCAGTTCGCGCCCCGTGAAGGCCACCACCCCGTGAGGGGAGAACCGCGGATCACCCTCGGCGCCGGGGTCTCCGATGCGGCGGCGCAGCCCGTCCATCAGCTCCCGCAGCCACGCACCGATCTTCGGGAACGCGGCGAGCGGGTCGATGAGTTCGGCCGAGGTGCTGGCCGAGCTGACGTACGTGATGCCCCTCCGTTCCGCGACGAGCGCACCGGCCAGTGTGTGCTGGTCGGTGAGGACCAGGTCGGGCGCGAAGTCGCCGACGGCGGCATCGACGCCCGGGGCCATCGCCTCGGCGAGCGGGACGAAAAAGTTCTCCCACAGGAACCGGAACGCGGCCGGACCGGTCAGTCCCGGCGGCCGGACCATCCGTCCGTCGACCGGCATCGGGCAGTCGTAGATCCGCGCGTCCCCGCCCACGAGCCGCCCGAGCTGCTCGGCGTTCCCGCACCAGGCGATGTCGTGCCCGCGCCCGGCCAGCTCGTCGGCCACCCCGACCAGCGGGTTGATGTGACCGACCAGGGGCGGCACGACCAGCAGGAAACGCGTCACCGCAACGCTCCCGCCGGGGTGTGCTCGGCGATCCATCCCAGGATGAGGTCCCGGGTGACGGCAGGCTGTTCGACCAGCACCGAGTGCCCCTGTTCCGGCAGGACCACCGTGCGGCAGCCAGCCACCCGTTCCTCCAGGTCCGGCACCTGGGCGCTGAGCCCCGACTCGTCCCCGAAGACGGCGAGCAGCGGGCAGGCCAGCGCCGACAGGTCGTCCTCGATGGTCCGGCTCAGCGGCACGTCCTCGGCCAGCGTCGTCGCCCGCAGGATGCGGCCCGCGTTGCGCGAGAGCCGGGCGGTGTGAGCGCCGTGGTGGGCGGCGATCCAGCTGAGCGACTCCTCCAGGACCAGATGCTCCTTGGCGTCCGCGAGCCCCGCCTTCATGTGCTCGTTCCACAGGGCGACCGGCGGTTCGGACTCGATCATGGTGATGGTGGCCACCCGGTTCGGATACCAGGCGGCGAACCCGGCGGCGACCGTCCCTCCGAAGGAGTTGCCGACCAGGTGCACCCGGCCGGTGCGGCCCAGTCCGTCCAGCAGCGCCGCCAGATCGTCGACGAACGCCTCCAGGCGGTAGCCGGTGCGCGGCCGGTCGCTGCGCCCGTGGCCGCGCAGGTCGTACATGACGACATCGTGCCCGGCGGCGGCGAAGGCGGGGCCGAGCGTGAAGTAGTAGCTGGCGAGGCTGTCGGTCAGCAGTCCGTGGACGAAGACGACGACCTGTGGCTCACCGCCGTGAGCGGGCACGGCGGTGGCGGGTAACTGCTGGACGTGGGTGGTGATCTCGCCGGTACGGATCTTGGGCATGGGGGGTTGGCCCTTTCGTGGGGTGGTGGCGCGGGGGCGCCGGACGGGCACGGGAGCGGGCGCCTCACCCGGCGGGGAAGGCGCCCCGGCTCACGGCGCGGCCCGCAGTGAGTCCGTCACGAAATCGACGAGCTGACCCACCGTCAGGGCAATGATCTCGTCGAGCTCCAGATCGGCGATGAACAGGGCCACATTGACCTTTTCGCCATAGTGCTCGCGCAGCGAACCGGCGAGCGTGACCAGGTCGATGCTCTCCAGTTCGAGATCGTCGTGGAACCGGGTTCCCCGCTCGATCCCGACATCGTCCAGCCCCTCCTCGGCCAGCAGCTCGCGGAGCATGCCCGCGATGTCGTCGAGGGTTCTCGCGCGCAGTTCGTCCGGTGGGACGGTGGCCGTCGCGGCGCTCCGTCCGATCGCTTCGGTCGCTTCAGTGGTCATTCTGGGCTCCTGTCGTTCTGTCGTCCGTCGTCCAGGCGACGATGAACCGCCGTCCGTCCGGCTCCCGTACCCCGCCGGTCATCCCGGCGCTGCTCACCTCGTACGTCACCCCCTCGGCCGCCACGCTCAGCCGTCCGGGGGTCGCGGAGACCACCCGGAAGTCGGCTGGGCGGCCCCGCAGCCCGGTCCCGAGCCGCTTGGAGACCGCCTCCTTGGCCGTCCAGAACCGGGTGAACCAGACCGCCGCGCTCTCCTCGCCCGCTGCCACGAGCCCGTCCAGCAGGGCCAGTTCCGCCGGACCGCAGGAGGCCGTCATGGTGTCGCGCGAGCGTTCGGCGATCTCCTCGATGTCGATCCCGCAGGGGCCCCGGCGTGCTAGGGCCACACCGGTCTCCCGGCAGTGCGCCAGCGAGACGACCAGCCCCTCGCCCAGCTCGCACCCGTGCACCCCGCGCACCAGCGGCCGGCCGGACGCGGCGTTGTGCACGGCCACCTCCGCCGGGTAGATGTCGCCCCGGCCCTCCTGCCACAGCAGCGTGCGCACCGCGTCCTTGGCGGCGATCCGGCCGAGCAGCCAGCGGCGGCGGACCATGGGCTTCAGCCCGTCGTACACCTCGCGTTCCGCGCTTCCCAGCATGTTGCGCATCACCAGTTCGCGGGTGGCGAGGTCGGGCCAGCGCTCCCGGACCGCCAGCCAGCCGCCGGGGTGCCGCTCGGAGAGCGTGTTGGCGCCGGGGAAGCGGTCGACCGCCCGCATCGTCGCGTCGTTGTCGAAGCGCCGGTCCTGCCAGCCGGTGAACTCGGCCCACACCCGGCCCTCATGGCTGAGACGCATATCGGCGGTGAGCGTCGAACCGGTCACCTCGGTGATGCGGATCGCGCAGGTCAGCCTGGTCCCGGGGGCGGGGTGGGGGCCGAAGAAGCGGATGCGTTCCATGGCGACGGGGAAGACCGTGGTGCGTTCGTCGAGCTTCGACATGATCCAGTAGCCGAGCAGCTGGCCCACGTTGTCCAGCAGCGCGCCGGGCGCCTCGGGAGTGGTCAGCACTCCTCGTACGTAGTGGTCGGCCTCGGCCGTCAGTTCGCTCACCCCCTGGAAGCGGGGGCCGTGGAACATCCACCGGTCCGTGTACAGCTGCTCCGCGCGCAGCTCGGGCCTGCGCTCCGCGGCCGGGGCGGTGGGCCACATCGCCGGGGCCTCGGGATAGCGCGGCGCCAGCTCGACGACCGCCCGTGAGTAGCCGGTCAGGGCGACCTCCACCCGGTCCGGGGCCACGTCCCGCACTTCCACCGGCACCTGTACCGAGGGGATCGCGGCGATCCACTTCAGCAGCCGCACGTCGTGCACGGCGACGGCACGCGTCCCGGGGCGGGCCCGCTCGGCGAACTCCATGAGGTGGGTGATGACCGTGGTGGCGGGCACCACGGGCCAGCGGTCCCCCTCGTCGGGCCAGCCGGGGCGCTGGCGGAAGAAGCAGTGGTCCAGCAGATAGGGCATCGTGGCCACGTCCACCCGCAGTGCCCGTTCCGCCCGCACCGGGCCCGCCGAACGGGCCGGTTCCCCGGGGCCCGGTCCCCCCGGGGCCGGGGGAGGCGGGACCGGGCTCGCCGGGCGGACCGGCCGGGCGCCGGGGGCCCGGCGGCCGAGGCCGCGGGCACCGATGAGCTCCCTGGCCACCGACACGGTGTCGTCGAGCAGCGCGGACAGCTCGGCGCTCAGCGGGTCGTGCGCCGCACCGGGGACCGGGAGCGCGGTGCTGGTCCCGGCCCCGGATGTCCGGGCCAGCAGACCGTGCTCCCGCGAGGGCAGGGACACCAGGGCCCCGCCGAGGTCCAGGCGTACCCCCGGCCGCCCGGAACGCGCGGTGCGCTCCGCCGCGCGGGCCCCGGCCCCGGCCCCGGTCGCGCCGGGGGTGAGCAGCGGGGCGGCGTCCGGGGCGGCGCCCTCCGTCCACAGCGCGGTCACCACCCGGCGCAGCTGCGCGAGGCTGTCGTGCGCCGCGGAGTGCGCCGAGACGACCAGCCGGTCCTGCCCGGCGAGGGTGTCGTCGATGAGCGAGCCGAGCTGGCCCGCGCCGAGCTGCACGAAGGCCCGGAACCCGGCCGCGTGGAGCGCGAGGACGGTCTGGCGGAAGCGGACGGGCTCCAGCAGATGGCGCACGAACAGCTCGCGCACCGCCGCCTCCTCGGCCGGGAAGGGCGCGGCGGTGGTCGCGGACCAGACCGGGGTGGTCTGCGGGTGCAGCGAGTACCGCTCGGCGGCCTCCCGGATCGGCCCCAGATACGGTGACAGCAGGGGGGTGTGGAACCCGGAGCGGAACGGCAGCACCTGGCAGATGACGCCCTGGGCGCGGAAGTGGTGCACCAGGGCGGTCACCGCCTCCTCGGGGCCGCAGATCATCGACTGGCGCGGCGCGTTGTCGTGCGAGAGCACGACGTCCTCCCGGTCCCCGAGCGCCTCCAGCACCTGTCCGGCGGGCATGCCCAGCACCCCGAAGGCGACGCCCGGCACCCGCAGCGCGTCCGGGTCGAAGGCGGAGAGGAACGCGTCGACCTCGTCGGCCGCGTGGATGCCGCCGCAGGCCATCGCCGTCCACTCGCCGACACTGTGCCCGGCGACGGCGTCCGGCACCACACCCACCCGGCGCAGTGCCGTGTCCAGCAGGCGGCCGAGCTGGAAGACGGCGGCACCGTGCCGACCCACGTCACCGACCCGCGCGTCGGAGCCCGGGGACCAGGGGAGTGCGAAGCGGGCGGCCAGCTCCTCGACGCGCGGCGTGAATTCGGCCTCCAGCCCGGGGAAGACGAACGCGGTCAGCCCGCCGCCCGCCCCCAGCACCGGACGCGGGGTGAACCACACGTCACTGCGCCCCCGCCACGGCACGCCCCTGGCCACGGCCTTGCGGGCCAGCTTCAGCCTGCGTTCGGTCGGGGCGACGATGCCCAGGCGCACCGGGCCACCGCCCGGGGCCCGCTCGTCCCGGCCCGCGGCCAGGACGGAGGCGTCGTCACCGGCCAGCAGCCCGGCCAGCTCGTCGACCGTGCCGGCGGTCAGCCGCAGCACCCGCTCCGGCTCGCTCACCACCACCCGGGGCACGGCCCGGGACGCCGCCGTAACCGGCTGCTCCAGCACCACGTGGGCGTTGATGCCGCCGAAGCCGAAGGCGTTCACCCCCGCCCGGCGCGGCGCACCGTCCGCCGGGTCCTGCCAGGGGCGGGCCTGGGCCAGCGGGGCGAACCGGGTGTCCGCGAGCGCCGGATGGGGGTCCTCGCAGTGCAGTGTCGCGGGGAGCACCCCGTGGTACACGGCCAGCGCCGCCTTGATCAGCCCGGCGATCCCGGCGGCGGGCATGGTGTGCCCGATCATCGACTTCACCGAGCCGATGACCGCCCGGCCGTCCGGCCCGGCCGGGCCGAACACCTCGGCGAGCGTGGCGAGTTCGGCCCTGTCACCGGCGGGGGTCGCGGTGCCGTGCGCCTCCAGCAGGCCGATCGACCCGGCGGCCCTGGGATCGAGCCCGGCGGCCTGCCACGCCTGGCGCACCGCACGGACCTGCCCGCCCGGGTCCGGGGCGAGCAGGCTCGCCGTGCGGCCGTCCGCCGCCACACCGGTACCGGTGATCACGGCGTAGACACGGTCCCCGTCCCGTTCGGCGTCGGCGAGCCGCTTCAGGACGACCACCCCGGTGCCCTCGCCGATCAGCACCCCGTCCGCGCCGCTGTGGAAGGGGCGGATGCGCTCGGAGGGGGAGAGCGCCCCGAGCTGGCTGAAGACGCTCCACAGAGTGATGTCGTGGCAGTGGTGCACCCCGCCCGCCAGCATCAGGTCGCAGCGCCCCGAGGCCAGTTCGCGCACCGCGTGGTCGACCGCGATCAGCGAGGACGCGCACGCCGCGTCGACCGTGTACGCGGGCCCGCGCAGATCGAGCCGGTTGGCGACCCGGGAGGCCACCAGGTTCGGCACCAGCCCGATCGCGGACTCCGGCTGCTCGGGCCCGAGCTGCTCGGTGAACGCCGCACGCACCCGCTCCAGCTGGTCCGCGCCGAGCTGCGGGGCCAGCTCGCCCAGCGTCCGCACCAACTGGTGCGCGGTACGCACCCGCTGGTCCAGGCGGACCAGACCGGGTGTCAGGTAGCCGCCCCGGCCCAGCACGATCCCGGCCCGCTCCCGCGCGGACGGCAGGACACCGGCGCCCCCGGCGTCCTGGAGCGAGCGGTGCGCCACCTCCAGCGCGATCAGCTGGTCCGGCTCGGTCCCCGCCACCGACGACGGCATGATCCCGAACCGTGCCACGTCGAACTCGGCCGTCCGGTCCACGAACCCGCCGCGCCGGCAGTAGATCCGGTCGCTGCGCCGGTCCCCGTCCGTGGCACCCGGCGCGTAGAAGCCGGCGTCCCAGCAGTCGTCCGGCACCTGCGTGATGGCGTCCACCCCGCCGACGATGTTCTGCCAGTACGTGTCCAGGTCGGCGGCGCCCGGGAGGAAGACGTCCATGCCGACGACCGCGACCGGGGTGGATGCGGGCACGCCGGTCACCAGCCCGAGGCGGTGTAGACCGTGGCGTGCGTCTCGGGCAGACCCCAGGCCAGTTCCCGCAGCAGGCTCAGCGGGCCCTCGTCCGGGTCGATCAGCTTGATACCGCGGGCCGCGTACGAGCGCATCAGCTCGGGGGTCACCATGCCGCCGCCGGTCTCCTCCGCGGCCCAGGGGCCCCAGTGCACGGTGAACCCGCGACGGCCGGGCCTGGTCCACCGGCGGCCCAGCTCCTCCAGGGCGTCGTTGGCGCTCGCGTAGTCGCACTGGCCGCGGTTGCCCAGGGCCGCCGCGATGCTGCCGAAGAGCACCGCGAAACGCGGCCCGCTGGGCAGTGTGTCCACCGCGTCCAGCACCGCCCTGGCCCCCTGGACCTTGGTGGAGAAGACCCGGTCGAAGGAAGCGGCGGTCTTCTCCGCGATCAGCTTGTCCTCGATGACCCCGGCCGCGTAGACGACCCCGTCGAGACGGCCGTACTCCCGGTGCACCTCCTTCACCGTGGTGCTGACGGCCTCGGTGTCCAGCACGTCCACGCAGAGGTAGCGGGCCTGGCTGCCCAGCTCCCGCAACTCCCGCAGGGTGCCGCGCACCTCGCGGGCCGCCAGCAGGGAATGCAGCCTGCGCTCGATCTCGGCGGGCTGCGTCAGCCCCGTCGCCAGCAGCGCCCGGCGCAGCGCGTCACGGCCCTGGGCCCCCGCCGTCGCCGGGTCCTCGGCCTCCGTCGGCACCGGCGTACGGCCCATCAGGACCAGGCGGCAGCGGCTGGTGGCGGCCAGCGTCCGGGCGAACCGGGCGGTGATGCCGCGCGCGCCGCCGACCATGAGCACCACGGCGTCCCGGTCGAGACCGACGGCCTCCGCCTCCGCCACCCCGTCCCCGGCCGGGCCCGCACCGGTCTCGGCGAGCGCGCCCAGCCCGGTCGGGGTCAGCCGCAGCGCCCGCCGTACGGCCGCGTCGGTGAGCACGACCGGCTCCCGGTCGGTGGCCGCGGCCTCGGTGAGCAGGGCCCCGGCGACATCCCCGGCATCGGCGCCCTCCGCCACCTCCAGCAGGGTCGCGTCGCACGCGGGGTACTCGCGGGCGACCGTACGGAAGAAGCCGCGCAGCCCGCTGACCGCGCCCCCGGCGCGCCGCTCCACCGCGATCAGCCGGGCCGGGGCCGCCGCGAGCAGCTTCTGGAACAGCGGCAGGGCGTCGGGCAGCGGCGGGGTGTCGGCGTCCAGGGCGCCCAGGTAGATCACGGTGCCGGGGAGGTCGGCGGGCACGTCGTCGGCGGTGAACGGATCGGCGCCCGCCTCCCGCAGCCGGTTCGCGAGGGCTTCGGCGCACGCGCCGCCGCCGAGCAGCAGGACCCGGGCCCCGGCCGGGAGCGCGGCGGTCACCGCGGGCAGCGGCTCCTCGGTGAACTCCAGCCGGACGGGGGCGATGATCTCCGGCTCGGCCGCCCCGGGCACGGCCGGTTCGGCCACCGCCGGTGCCGGCGCGGCGGCCTCGGGCCGCGGGGTGCCGGTGCCGAGTGCCTCGACGAGCAGGTCGGTGAGGGCGGCGGCGGTACGGGCCGCGCTGAGGCGGTCCAGACCGTCGGGCGTGTTGGTGGGCAGCCCGAGCCGTCCGGCCAGCTCGCCCGCTATCTCGGCGCGCTTGATGGAGTCGACGCTGAGGTCCGCCTCCAGGTCGAGCTCGGGTTCGATCATGTCGACCGGGTAGCCGGTGCGGTCGGCGACGACATCGAGGACGGCGCCGAGGACCCCGGCCCGGTCGGTGGCGGGCGGGGACGCCACGGCCGTCTCCGCCGCGGCGGGAGCCGCAGCGGCCTGGAGCGCGGGTACGGGCCGCGCGGGCGGCTCGTACGCCACGGCCGGGGCGTACACCGGCGTGCCCGGTACCGCCGCCGGGTGGCCGCCCTCGGGACCGCCCAGATAGCGCAGCAGCACGTCGCGCTGGGCGGCGACCATGTCCCGGCTGCTGCGCAGGAACTCAGCGATCAGGGCGTCGGGGCCGGACAGGGAACCGCTGGGGTGGGGATGCTCCGGCACGACCGACTCCGATATCTGGGTGGGGGGATGGAGGGCGCCCGACGGAATGGTGCCGTCGGCGCGGCGCAGCAGATGGCCGTCGACCGTCCAGCCCGCCGCGCGCGGCGCGGCGGCGGTCTCGGGGTCGACGCAGTCGCGGCCCTGGACGAGCCGGGCCAGGCGTACGTCGATGCCGAGGACCGCGAGCCGGGCCAGGGCGTCGAGCAGTCCGCGCAGCCCGCCCCGGCGGTCGGCGGCCAGGCAGACGGTGCGGTGCGGGCGGTCCTTGAGGATCGCGTCCACCAGCCGCGCCATCATGCGGCCGGGGCCGACCTCGGCGAAGACCCGGGCGCCCGCCGCGTACATGGCCTCGATCTGCTCGGTGAACCGCACCGGCGCCTCGATCTGGGCCGCCAGCCAGGCGCGGATCTCCTCGGGCGCGTCCGGGTAGCGCGCGGCGGTCCGGTTCGCCCATACGCCGAAGGCGGGCGGATGCATCACGACCCCCGCCAGATGCCCGGCGAAGGTCTCGCCCGCCCCCGACAGCAGCGGACTGTGGAAGGCGCAGGCCACCTGGAGCCCGGTGACCGAGTGACCGGCGTCCCGCAGTGCGGCACCGGCCGCGTCCACCGCCTGGGCCGGGCCCGAGATGACGGTCTGTTCCGGCGAGTTGTGGTTGGCGGTCACGACGTCGCCGTGGCGGCCGGAGAGCCGCAGCACCTCCTCGATCCGCTCCGCGGAGGCGTTCACGGCGGCCATCGCACCCCGGTCGCCGCCGTCGGCCGCGCCGAGGATCGCCGCGGCGCGGGCGGCGCTCGCCGCCAGCAGGTCCTGCGGCGCGAACACCCCGGCGGCGCCCAGCGCGGCCAGTTCGCCGTAGCTGTGCCCCGCCGCCATCGCGGGCCGCACGCCCAGGCTGCCGAGCAGTTCGGCGGCGGCCAGCTCCACGATGCCCAGCACCGGCTGGGCCACCGCCGTGTCGGTGATCCGGGCCAGCTGCCCGGCCTTCGTGTCCGCGTCGAAGGCGGCGGGCGGGTGCAGCGCCTCGGCCCACCGCGCGCCGAGGTGCAGGTAGCGGTGGAGCTCGGGAAAGGCGACGAAGAGGTCCGCCAGCATGCCCGGCCGCTGGCTGCCCTGTCCGGGGAAGAGGAACGCCAGCGCCCCGGCGGGATTCTCCGCCGCGTCCCCGTACAGCCCCTCCCGTTCCCGTTCTGCCGCGAAGACCCCGTCACCGGGGGCGTGTTCACCGGCGGCGGCCCGTTCCAGCAGGCCGGGCAGCGCCTCGATCGATTCGGCCACCACCGCGTACCGGACCGGCTCCCCGTTCAGCGCGGCCCGGTCGGCGCGGAGCGCGGCGTGCCGGGCGTAGTCCCGCAGCCGCCACGTCCCGCCCCGCTCCAGCAGATCCAGCAGCCGCCGTACGGAGCGGGCGGCGGCCCGGTCGTCGCCGCGGAACACGAACAGCTCGGCGGGCCAGCTGTCCAGGGCGTGGGGCGCCGGTGCCTGCTCGTGGGCGCGCATCACCACATGGAAGTTGGTGCCGCCGAATCCGAAGGCGCTGACCCCGGCGATCCGCCGGTCCGGCTCCGCCGGCCAGGGGCGGGCCTCGGTGTGGAAGACGAACGGGCTCGACGCCTTGTCCCAGGCCGCGTTGGGTTCGCGGACGTGCAGCGTCGGCGGCCTGATCCCGTGGTGGAGGGCGAGCGCCGTCTTGATCAGACCAGCCATGCCCGCCGCGCACTTGGTGTGCCCGATCTGGGATTTGACCGACCCGACCGCACAGCTCCCGGCCGGTGCGCCGGACTCGGTGAACATCTCGGTGAGCGTGGCGAGTTCGGTGCGGTCACCGACGACGGTGCCGGTGCCGTGCGCCTCGATCAGGCCCACCTCGGCGGGGGAGACGCCCGCGCCCGCGTACGCCCGCTCCAGCGCCGCGCGCTGGCCCTCGGGACGGGGCGCGGTCAGCCCCAGCGCCCGGCCGTCGCTCGCGCTGCCCACCCCGTCGATGACGGCGTAGATCCGGTCCCCGTCGCGCTCCGCGTCGGCGAGCCGTTTCAGCGCCACGCACCCCACGCCCTCGCCGAGCGCGATGCCGTCGGCGCCGCTGTCGAAGGTGGCCGAGCGGCCGGAGGGGGAGAGCGCGTGCACCGAGGAGAACAGCAGGTAGTCGTTGATGCCGTTGTGCAGATCGGCGCCGCCGCACAGCACCAGGTCGCTGGTACCGGTCACCAGTTCCTTGCAGGCCGCGTCCACCGCCGTCAGCGAGGAGGCGCAGGCCGCGTCCACCGTGTAGTTGGCGCCGCCCAGGTCGAGCCGGTTGGCGATCCGGCCCGCGATGACATTGGCCAGCATCCCCGGGAAGGAGTCCTCGGTCAGGCGCGGCAGCTGCTCGTCCAGTCCCGCCGGAACACTCCCGGTGTAGGCGGGCAGCACCGTGCGCAGCGTCGTCGCGTTGGACAGGTCGCTGCCCGCCTCAGCCCCGAAGATCACCGAGGTGCGCCGGTGGTCGGTGCCCGGCGCGTCGTACCCGGCGTCCACCAGCGTCCGGCGGGCCGCTTCGAGCGCCAGCAGCTGCACCGGCTCGATGCTCGCGAGCGAGGCCGGCGGGATGCCGTACACCAGCGGGTCGAAGGGGATCTCGGGCAGGAAGCCGCCCCAGCGCGACGGAGTGCGCTCGCCGTCGCCGTCCGGCGCGTAGTAGAGCTCCGCGTCCCAGCGGTCCGCCGGAACCTCCGTCACACAGTCCGCGCCGGACAGGACGTTGGCCCAGAACTCGGCCAGATCGGCCGCGCCGGGGAACATCCCGGCCATCCCGATCACCGCGATCCGCAGCGGCGCGGGCTTCTCGGCGGGGGCGTCCGGACCTGCGGAGCGCTCCCGCAGCAGACGGGCCGCGTCCTCGGTCACCGAGGCGTGCAGCGCCGCCACCCTGGTCGGGCCGTGCCGCAGCACCACCACTTCGCCCGCCATGAACATGCCCTCGTGCGCCTGGCGGTCCTCACCCACCGCCAGCAGCTCGTCGCCGGCCCGCTCGATGCCCTTGGACGCCAGCCGCAGCCGCCCGACGTTGAACCGCTCCAGCTGTTCCCACGCCTCCCGGTCGGGCACCCCGCGCTCGCGCAGACCGTCCTTGAGGGCCGCGAAGTCCCGGGTGATCGCGGAGTGCGCGCAGCGGGTGGCGTGCCCGGGGGCGGTCTCCAGGAGGTCGGTACGGTCCGCGGCGATCACCTGACGCTGGTACAGCGGCTGGATCGCCCCGGCGGTCACGGCCTCCTCGGTGAACAGGTACGCCGTGCCCATCAGTACGCCGAAGCCCACCCCGGCCCGGGTCAGCGGGGCGGCCAGGGCCGCCGCCATCGCCGCCGACCGCGCGTCGTGGATACCGCCCGCGAGGAGCACGGTCAGCTCGTCCGCGCCCCGGCCGCCGGACTCGGCGAGGAAATCGAGCAGTACCTCGGTCTGCGCCTGCCACAGCGGGAAGCTGCCGCGCGGGCCCACATGGCCGCCGCACTCCGAGCCCTCGAAGACGAACCGGCGGGCCCCGGCGGCCAGGAACTGCCGCAGCAGCCCCGGCGAGGGAACGTGGAGGAAGGCGGTGATGCCCTCGGCCTCCAGGGCGGCGGCCTGCGCGGGCCTGCCGCCCGCGATGATCGCGTGGGAGGGCCGCAGCTCACGGACCACTTCCAGCTGGGCGTCCTTCACCGCGTCGTCCGCGAAGCCCAGGATGCCGACGCCCCAGGCGCGCTCCTTGAGCAGGTCCCTGGTCTCCTCCAGCATGGCGCGGGTGCGCTCGGGCCCCGCCAGCGCCAGTGCGAGGAACGGCAGTCCGCCCTCGTCCGCGACGGCCGCGGCGAACGCGGGCCGGTCGCTGACCCGGGTCATCGGCCCCTGGGCGATGGGCAGGGCGCAGCCGAGCGTCCGGGCCCCGGGCGAGCCCGCCGCCAGCGCGTCTCCCCGGGCGCCTTCGGACAGCGCCCCGGCGACGGCGTCGCGGACCGCGCGCAGGGCCCGCGAGACGTTGGGGTAGCGCCGGGCGAACGAACCGGCCAGGTAGACGTCCTGCCCCACCGGGAGGAACTGGGTGCGCAGATCGTCCGCGCCGATCCGGGCGGCGAACTCCGCGGCGTCCTCGGGCGGCCGGGGCGCCCCGGGGCCCCGGCGGCGCAGCACCCGGTGGCCGTGGTGCACCACGGTCTCGGAACCGTCGAGCCCGCGCAGGGCGTCCGCGGCCCCGGCAGGGGACTCGGCCTCGTCGAACAGCGCCAGCTGGGTGTCGATCACCACTCCGGCGGCGCCGCCCGCGACGGCCGCCGCCGCGCTGTAGGGGCCGATGCCCCCGCAGGCCCACACCGGGAGGTCCAGCGCCTCGTCGGCCAGGATCTGCTGGAGGAGGATGAACGTGCTCAGTTCCCCGACGCGGCCGCCGCTCTCGTGGCCGCGTGCCACCAGGCCATGTGCCCCGTCACGGGCCGCCTCGTGGGCCTCGGCCAGGGAGGTGACCTCCACCAGGACCCGGCGGCCGGGGAAGCCCGCGGGGCTGCGGGCGGAATCGGCCAGCAGGACGGTGGCCGCGCCTCCGGGGAGCGAGTCCGCGCTGTCGCCGTCCGGCAGCACGCAGCCGGGGCGGAGCCGTACGCCGAACGGTGCCCGGGTCCAGCGGTCCGTACGGGCCAGTAACTCCTCGGCCTCACGCGCGTCCCCGATGGGCAGCTCCAGCACGCCGAGTGCGCCCGCCCGCGCCGCCGCGGCGGTCAGCCGGGGGGAGGGGCGGTGGAGCGGATTGACCGCGATGACCAGGTCCGGCGCCGAGAGCAAAACGGGTGCGCCGGGTAACGGCATCGACATGAAGTCCCCCGATTCAAGGGTCCGTTGGGCGTGATCTGCGGTAGTTAACTGGTGGGGACTCGGCGGGGTCAACAGGTCGTGATGTTCCGTCTGACCCTCGGTGTCTACGCGCGTTAAGCGGGTGTGAACCGAAAAGACCCCGAGGCGCGGCAATGCGGACTTCCTCGCGCGCGTGTGTACCGGCCGTCACCTGCAAGTCATGGCCATGACACGTGTACGACGTGAGTGTGTACGGCACGAAACAAGCAATGTGTCGAAGGTCACAGCAACCCGAAAGGGCTTTCCGTCTGCGCGGGCCTCCGAAGCCGGACACGGACGCCCGGTGAGGGGCCCGGACCGGGGCGCCCCGGCCAGGCTCCCGGCTCTCCCGATGCCCGATTCGTCCCCCGCCCCTACCGTGGGGGAATGGCCATGATCAATGTGTGGCGGCCGGGCGGCCCGGCCCGGCTCCTCGCGGCGGACGCGGCACGCGCGGTGGTGCTGTTCACGCTGTCCGTCGTGGTGGCCTCGGTCGACCCCCGCCAGCGCACGTTCCAGGTCAGCTGGCCCACGGTGCTCGTGGCGGCGATCGGCTGCGCCGCCCTGGTGCGGCGGCGCAGCCACCCGCTCGGCGTACTGGCCGTGACCACCGTCTGCGGCGTGGCCTTCCAGCTGCTCGGGGTCCGCTACAGCCCGCTGGTGGCGAGCCCGGTCCTGGTCTCCGTCTACACCGTGGCGGTGCGCACCGACCGGCGTACCGCCTGGACCGCGGCCGCCCTCTCGGCCGCCGTCCTGGTGACCGCCGCCACGATGAGCGCCACGGGCTCCTGGCTGGAACCCGACACCGTAGCGATGCTGGCCTGGACCGCCCTGCCAGTCGCCGTGGGCGAGGGCGTCCGCTCGCGCCGCGCCTACGTGATGGCCGTCGAGGAACGGGCGGAGCACGCGGAACGCACCCGTGAGCAGGAAGCACGGCAGCGCGTGGCCGCCGAGCGGGTCCGGATCGCACGCGAACTGCACGACATCGTCGCCCACCACATCGCCCTCATCAACGCTCAGGCGGGCGTCGCCGTCCACCTGGTGGACCAACGGCCGGAACAGATCCTCACCGCGCTGGAGGACATCCGCGACACCAGCCGCTCCGCCCTGGACGAACTCCGCGTGACCGTGGGCCTGCTCCGGCAGTCCGACGACCCGGTGGCACCCCGCGACCCCATGCCGGGCCTGGCCCAGGTGCCCGCCCTGCTGGCCTCGTTCGAACGCGCCGGGCTGTCCGTCAGCCACACCCGGCGCGGCGACGCCGGAGCGCTGGACCCGGCCGTCGACCTCGCCGCGTTCCGCATCGTGCAGGAATCCCTGACCAATGTGCGCAAGCACGCCGGAGCCGACCACGCCCGGCTGTCCCTGCGCTACCACCGCGAACGCCTTACGATCACCGTCGAGGACGACGGGTCCGCCGGACCGCGCCGTCCGCATCCGGGTGCCGGTCACGGACTGATCGGCATGCGCGAACGGGCCGCCGCCCTCGGCGGACGCCTGCACGCGGGACCACGCCCCGAGGGCGGATTCGTGGTGACGGCCGAACTGCCGCTGCGCCCCGGCCGGTCCCGCGCCGGACCAGCACGGGACCAGAGGGACGGGCATGACGATTCGCGTACTGCTTGCCGATGACCAGGCCCTGTTGCGGGGCACCTTCCGGATGCTGTTCGACGCCACCGAGGACATGGAGACCGTGGGCGAGGCGTCCGACGGGCGCGAAGCGGTCGACCTGGCCGCCGCCGAGCAGCCGGACGTCGTCCTGATGGACATCCGCATGCCGGAGATGGACGGGCTGGAGGCCACCCGGCTGATCACCGAGGCGGACGGCCCGGCCGGGGTCAAGGTGCTCATCCTGACCACCTTCGAGAACGACGAGCACGTCGCCGAGGCGTTGCGCGCGGGCGCCAGCGGCTTCCTCGGCAAGGGCGCCCGGCCGGAGGAACTGCTGGACGCCGTCCGCACGGTCGCGAGCGGCGAGGCACTGCTGTCGCCGACCGCGACCCGGGCCCTGATCACCCGCTTCCTGGCCCAGCCGGACCCCTGCCCGGTGGCCGTGCACGAGCGGCTGGCCTCCCTGACGCCGAGGGAGCGCGATGTCACGGCGCTCGCCGCGCTGGGCCTGTCCAACGAGGAGATCGCCGACCGCCTGTTCGTCAGTCCGCTGACCGCCAAGACGCACGTCAACCGGGCGATGACCAAACTGGCGGCCCGGGACCGCGCCCAGCTCGTGGTCGCCGCCTACCAGTGCGGACTGGTGAGCCCGAGCGGCCCGGGGACGCTCGCCTGAGCGGTGGCATGGCGCCCGCGCCCGGCGGCCGTGACCGCCCGGCCGCGGCAGTACTGCGGCACACCGGATACCGCAGCCGTGGTAGGCGCGAATCACTGTGTGCGGACGATGTGCCGGGGGCCCTCACGGAGGGAAGGTGGGGCCAGGAACGGAGGTGTCGCCATGACCGGAGCCGACGGCCTGACGATGTCAGGCGAGAAGCCCGTTGCCGAGGAATGCCGCACGATCCGTGAACAGCTGGCCGCGAACGCCCCCGAGACCCTCACCCCCGACGAGGCGCGCGCCGTGGGCGCCCATCTGGCGGTCTGCGCCGCCTGCCGCAGGAGGTACGGCCGCCCCGCGGCGGTCCCGGCCCATCTGACCCTGCTGTGCGAAGCCCTCGCCCGCGGCCAGGGCCGCCGACGCGCGTGCCCGGCGGCCGGGCCGGGCCGGGGAGACGGCTCCGCGCAGCGGGCCACGACCCGGCAGATCACGCTCTCCCAGTGGGTCAGCAAGACCGCCTCCTGCGCGTACAGCAGGTGAGCGGCGCGGACCGGCCCCGCCCGGCAGGCCCACCGGGGCCGCGACGGGCGGGCGCGGGCCCGGTCAGGCGGCGGCGGTGAGCACACGCCAGTCGCGCGAGCCGATGTCCGCCGGGGTGCCGTCGAGAATCCGGGCGGTACGCGACGCCGGGTCCAGGGCGACCGTCGCCAGACTGGCCCAGCGCTGGCCGAGCGGCTTGTCCAGGTCCGGCAGACAGGTCACCGGGGGTTCCTTCTCGCCCGTCACCAGCAGACCGGCGAGCTCCTCGGGTGTGGCGGGCGCCCGCCCCCGGTCGAGCCGGGCACGGACGAAGTCGTGGCGCTCGCCCGAATCCGGCTGGTAGAGCCAGTACTTCTCGTCCGCGGCGGGCTCCGGGGTCAGGAAGTGGTTGGTACGTACGAACGTGCCGTTCCCGGCCCGCACCGGGAACACCCCGACCGGACTCAGGTCGAGCAGCACCGCGTCCGCCCCGTCGAACAGGGCGAACGAGCCGGAGGACGCCAGCGGAGCGGCGCGCACCAGCTCGACGGCCTCGGCGACACTGCCCGCCTCTTCGAGGACGACCGCCGCGAGCACGTGCACGGGGATGCCGCCCACGCCGTCGCGCACGTGCCCGAGAATGTTGAAGTGCAGGGCGAGACCGGCGCTGTTGATCCCGATCTTGCCGAGGATGCCGTCCTCGGTGAGGCCGACGACGGCGTGCCGGCCGCCGCGGACCTCCTGGGTGTGCCAGGCGCCGCTCAGCTCCACGTGCCAGTCCCAGGTCTGGACGCCGAAGGTGCGCGGAGCCGAACCGTCGGCCCCGGTGGTCCGGCGCACCAGTGTGGTGCACTCGCCGGGCGGCACGGCCGTGCTGCGCGCCAGGATCTCGGTGCGCGCGTTGAGGGCGCCGATGCGCCAGGTGTCGAGGCCGGAGCCGTGGGCGATGCCCTCGATCTCGGCGCGGGCGCCGGGGCGGAACCGGCCGATGTCGTCGAGGGCGCGCTCGGCGTCCTCACGCACCCGGGCGGAGGCGATGCCACCGAGCGCGAAGAGCCGGTCGTACGTGTCGACCGTGGCGGGCAGGGCGTCACGCAGTTGCTCGCCGCGGGCGATGCCCCGGGCGCGCGGGTCGGTGCCGGTGGCCCCGACGTGGCGGCGGTGTGCGGGGCGGGGTATCGGCGTCGTGGTCATGACGGTCCTTTCGCGGTGTGCGGGTGGAGCTGTACGGCACCGCCGACGACCGTCGCGAGCACGGCGTTGGCGGGCTGTGCCTCGGGGGCGAGGCGGAGCGGGTCGGCCGCGAACACGGTGAGGTCGGCGAGGCAGCCGGGGGCGATCCGCCCCAGCTCGGCCCCGGCCCCCGCGGCGTACGCGGCGGCGGCGGTCATCGCGGTGTACGCCTCGCGCGCGGTGACGGCCTGGCCGGGCTGGACGGGCGTGGCGCCGGACTCCTCGACCGGGCGGCGCAGCTGGCAGTCGGCCAGGCCGACGCGCGGATCGCCGGGACCGATGGGCCAGTCGGAGCCGAGCGCGACGACGGCGCCGTGGTCCAGCAGGTCGCGGGTGCGCCAGCCGTGGGCGACGCGCTCGGGGCCGATGCGCCGCGACCAGTTGTCGGTGCCGTCCGCACGGGTGTGCCGGGTGCCGTGCACGGGCTGGAGGCTCGCCACGACGTCGAGCTCGGCGAACCGGTCCAGCAGGTCGTCCGGGACGGACTCCAGGTGCTCGATGCGGTGCGGGCCGCGGGCGGCGGGGCCCGCCTCCTCGATGACGTCGAGGGCGAAGCGGACGGCCCGGTCACCGATCGCGTGGGTGGCGGTGGGGATGCCGCGCTCGGCGAAGAAGCGCACCGCCGCCCGGTACGCCTCGGTGTCCCGCCACAGCGGCTCGCGGTTCTCGCCGTGGATATCGGGCTCCTCGAACCAGGCCGTTCCGTTGTCCGCGGTCCCGTCCAGCATGAACTTGGCGCCCTCGACGTGCCAGCGCCGCCCGCGCAGGCCCTGGAGACCGGCGATCCGCTGCCAGACCTCGGGCGGCGAGTCGGCCGGGACCAGCGGGGAGCAGCGGATGCGCAGCGGCAGCTCGCCGTGTTCCTCCAGATGCCGGTACACCGCTTCGGAGGGATCGGAGAAGTCGAGCGCGTGCAGGCCGGTCAGCCCGCCGCGCGCGAGCCGTTCCAGCTGCTCGCGCACGTATCCGGCGGCGGTCTCCACGGGCACGTCGGGGTAGTGCGCGAAGACCAGGTCCATCGCCTGGAGTTCGACCACGTGGCCGGTGGGGCGGCCGTCGGGGCCGACCGTGACGCAGGAGGCGTCGGTGAAGGTCTCCCGGCCGGTCAGCCCGGCGCGCTCCACCGCCCCGGGGCTGATGACGAGCGCGTGCGCGTCGCAGGTCATCAGCGAGACCGGACGCCCGGGGAAGCGTTCCTCGAACACGGAGCCGTCTGGTTCACCGTCGAAGACGTTCACATCGAGGCCGTAGCCGGTGATCCAGTCGTCCGCGGGGCCGGTGCCCGCCGCCCCGGCCAGACGGGCGCACACCTCCTCCAGGGTGGCGGCGCCGGACAGGTCCACCCCGCTGCCGAGGGAGACCGACCCCCACACCGGGTGGGCGTGGACGTCGGTGAGGCCCGGCAGGACGGTGGCGCCCGGGAAGTCGTGGACGACCGTCCCGGGCCCCCGGAGCCCGCCGAGTTCCGCCGCGGCGCCGACCGCGACGATCCGGCCGTCGGTGATCGCGATCGCGTCGGCGAAGGCGTCGACGGCCTCCCCGGCCAGGTGCTCGATGTGCTGGGCGAGCACGATGACATCGGCGTACACAGGGTTTCCTTCGGGTTGTACGGAGGGGGGCGGAGGGTGCGGACGAGGTGTCCGGCCCGGTACGCGGACCGGGCGCGGGTCAGCCGCGCGGGATGCTGCCGAGGGCGCGGGCCGTCGCCCGGTAGACGACGGCGGCGGTGGTCATCCCGGCGGGGATCGACAGGTCGACGCCGCCCAGCGCCGCGGCGATCGGGCCGACCCAGAAACTGGTGTTCACCCACAGCGCGGCGAGGAGGCCGCCGGCCGCGATGGCGAGGAATCCGGCCCAGTGGACGCCGTGGCGGTACCAGAACGGGCCGCCGCGCCGCTGTTCGAGGAGGTCCGCCCCGCTGTAGCGGTTGCGCCGCAGGAGCAGGTCGCACACCGCCACCGCCATGGCCGGGCCGGTCACCACGGCCACCAGCTGGAGCATGGTCTGGACGCTGGTCAGGAAGTCGAAGACGAGGATCGCGTACAGCGTCATGACCGTACCGAGCACCCCGATGATCAGGACCGCGGGGATGCGCGCCAGGCGGACGCCGACCGACTGGATGGAGAGGCTGGCGCTGTAGGCCGTCATGCCGTTGTTCGTCATGGTGTTGACGACGACGGCGAGGACGAAGACGGGGATGAACCAGCCCGGCAGGATGCTCTCCAGCGCCGCTTCCGGCTCGCTCATGTCGAGGGTGGTCGCGGCCAGCGCGCCGACCATGGTGAAGAGGGTGCTCGGCAGGTACGCGCCCAGCGCCGTCCACCCGGCGACGGCGAACGGGCTGCTGTCGCGGGGCAGATAGCGGGCGAGATCGGGGCTGTTGCTGTACGAGAGCGGCGTGGAGGCGATGAGGGTGAAGCCGGTGCCGAGCGCCACGGCGAGCGCGCCGCCCCTGAGCGGTACGGCCGGTGCGTAGGCCCAGTCGGTGCGGGCGAGCACGTACCCCGTGACGACGACGAACACCACGGTCAGCAGCACGCTCAGGGCGGTGTAGAGGCGGATGATCGTCGCGTATCCGAAGATCGCGATCAGCAGTGTGCCACCGGCGATCAGGCAGATGACCGTGGCGTCGACGGCCGGGTTGTCCGGCAGGCCGAACCGGCCCGCCAGGCCGATCCCGGCGACGGAGGCGGCCGACCAGTTCAGCGCGAGGTAGGCGGCGGCGATCAGCCAGCCGGTCACCACCAGCACCACCTTGTTGCCCACGACCCCGTAGAACGCGCGGCTGATCACCGACCCGCTCGTTCCGGCGGCCGGGCCGCTCGCCGCGAGGACGCCGGTGCAGATCCACAGCAGGTTCCCGGCCGCGATCACACCGAGGGCCTGGGGGAGCGTGAGGCCCATGAGGATCAGCGCGGCACCGACGACGAAGCTGAGATAGCTGACGTTGGGCGCCGCCCAGACGGCGAACAACTGACGGGGGCGTCCGCCGCGTTCGTCCGCCGGGACCAGGCCGATACCCCGGGTCTCGACGTGCCCCGCGCGTTCGGAGCCGGGTTCGTCCAGGGGGCTCGCGCAGGAGCCGGTCTCTTGCGTGGTCATCGGGGCCTCTCGCGTTCCGCCAGCCGTCGACCACTATTGGGCGAATGGCCAACTGCATGTTGGTCACACATCCAATAGCGTGTCCTCCGTGACGTCAAGACCTCAGACCGGTCCGGACGCGCAAGCAGGCCGGTGAGCGCCGCGCGGAGATCCTGCGGACCGGCGGGCGGCCATCGCCCTGGGAGAGGGACTGGAGGGCATCACGCCGCGCCGTGTCGCGGACGAGCTGGGCGTTTGCCCCGGGCTCATCGGCCACTGCTTCCCGGCCGCCGACCGACCGGTGAGCGAGGTCTTCTCGCGCGCGGCGACGGAGGAACGCGGAGCCCTGCTGCCGCCCGGCGGGCACGGGCTCCCGGCCGACGTACGGGCTCGCGCGCCTCCTCGTCCGCCTCGCCGACGGTGCCTGCCGTGGCCTCGGCCGGCTGCGGCTCGACGCGCGGCACGCCAGCGGAATCCTTCCCGGGCCGCGTGAGGCGGTGCGCACCGAGGAGTCCGCGACCCGCCATGCCCTGGCGGACCACGTCGAGGAGGGGCGGCGCGCCGGGCCTTCACCACCGGCGGCGCGGTTCGAGCGGCCCTGTACGCCCCGGTCACCGCCGACGGCCCCGGCGTGTACGCGAACGACGGCGCACCACTGGGGCATCCGGTGCTGGAGGACATGGCCATCGCGACGGCCGGACGCCTGCCCGGCCTCGCCCCCGCCACCCTCCGTGCCCGCCCCTGACGCCGCACGCGGATCCGTCGGCGGCCAGGAGACAGCCCTTAGACTCCGCGAATGGCGAAATACTTCGACGTGCACCCCGAGAACCCTCAGCGGCGCACCATCAGCAGCGTGGCCGACAGCATCCGTTCCGGCGCGCTCGTCGCGTACCCGACGGATTCCTGCTACGCGCTGGGGTGCCGGATCGGCAGCCGTGACGGCATCGGCCGCATCCGGTCGATCCGGCAGCTCGACGATCGCCACCACTTCACGCTCGTCTGCCAGAACTTCGCGCAGCTCGGGCAGTTCGTGCACATCGACAACGACGTGTTCCGGGCGATCAAGGCGGCGACCCCGGGCAGTTACACCTTCATCCTCCCCGCGACGAAGGAGGTGCCGCGCCAGCTGCTGCACCCGAAGAAGAAGACCGTCGGGGTGCGGATTCCCGACCATGTCGTCGCCCAGGCCCTCCTCGCCGAACTCGGCGAACCCCTCCTCTCCAGCACTCTGCTGCTGCCCGACGAGGACGAGCCGATGACCCAGGGCTGGGAGATCAAGGAACGGCTCGACCACGTGGTGGACGCCGTGGTCGACTCCGGCGACTGTGGCACCGAGCCCACCACGGTCGTCGACTTCTCCAGCGGTGAACCGGAGATCGTCCGCCGTGGCGCGGGTGACGTCAGCCGCTTCGAGTAACCGCACCGCCCCGCACGGCCCCGCACCGGTCCGGCCCCGGGGCCACCGGATTCCCTGATCGCGGCTCCGGGAGCTGCCCCGCCCGCTCCTCGCGGACGGCGCGCGGGACGCCGGCCGGGGCGCGGGCGGCGGCGCGGGCGCGAGGGGAGGCGTCCCGTCCCGCGTGCGGGGGCGTCGGCGGGCCGTCCGATGTGCGCTCGGCCGCCCGGCCCGCGCCGTTCGCGAGGGGCACATCGAGGCGGCCCTCGCCCAGGGCCTGCTGGGCGACGTCGCGGTCCTCGGTGATGACCTGCTCGCGGTGGCCACGGAGCGCGTCGCGGAGCTCACGGCGGGGGCCGCCGTCTCCAGCGGCCGCGTCGCCCGCGTCGCGGGAGCGCTCGGGGCGGGCTGAGCGGGGAGGGCGCGCGGAAGCGCTCCCGGCACCGGTGCCCCGAGGCGCGCCCCGGCAGGGGCGCGAGCCATGGCGGCCCGCCGCCGTGTTCCGGTACCCGCGGACCCGCCCGGTACCCGGCGGCACATTCGGTATACCATTTCGCCGGTATCGGGTGAGGAGGAGCGCGGTGTCGCGGGAAAAACCGGTGGAGACGTCGCCCGGAGCGGGGAGGCCGCGCGGGGCGGGGGCTGGGCAGGCGGCGATCGCCTCGCTGCGCGGCAGCCCGGGATTCCGCCTGCTGTGGGTCTCGAACCTGTTCTTCTACGGCGGGGCCTGGACCCAGACCATGGTGCTCGGCTGGCTGGTCTTCGACACGACCGACTCCGAGTTCCTGCTCGCCGTGTTCACCGCGGTACGGCTCGCCCCCATGCTCCTGGGCCCCGTCGCCGGGGTGCTCTCCGACCGGTACGACCGGGTGCGGCTGCTCATGGCCGCCTGCCTGTGGGCCCTGTGCGCCGTCGTCGTGGTGGCGGCCATGGCGTCCGCGGGCCAGGTGTCGTACGGGGCGCTGGTCGCCGGGGGACTGGCGATCGGCCTGGCGCAGTCCCCGTCCCAGCCCGCGCGCGGCTCGCTCGTCCTCGATCTCGTCGGACGGGAGAACCTCAGCAACGCCAACGCGCTGAACGCTCTGGCGATGAACATGACGCAGGTCGTCGGCCCGGCGGTCGGCGGCGCGATGATCAGCGCCTTCGGCGCGCCTGCCGCGCTCTGGATCTCCACGACGTGGTACGCGGTGTCCCTGCTGGCGCTCTGGCCGCTGCGCAGCACGGGCCGGGTGGTGCGGGGCCGTCCGGAGCCGGTGCTGCGGATGCTTGTCGGCGGATTCCGTGCCGTCCTGACCAGCAGGCTCACCGCGGCCGTCCTGTTCGTCACGCTGGCGGCCAACGTTCTGCTGTGGCCCGTCTACCAGGGGTTCATGCCGGTCTTCGCGAAAGACGCGCTGGGACTGGACGCCGCCGGGCTGGGCTGGCTGCTGACCTGTAGCGGGCTGGGCGGTCTGGTGGGCTCGCTGGCCATCGCCATGCTCGGCGACTTCAGGTTCAAGGGCGGCCTGTTCGTGCTGGGCACGGCGGCCTGGGGCGCCCTGTGGTCACTGTTCGCGCTGTCCCGGAGTGTGCCGCTCTCTTTCGCGCTGATGGCCTGCATTGGTCTGATGAGCGCGTCGTTCGGGGTGCTCCAGACCACCCTGCTGCTGATGACGACCGAGCCCGAGGTGCGCGGACGCGCCCTCGGGCTCCAGGAACTCGCCATCGGTGTCATGCCGGCCGCCTCGCTGGGGCTCGGCGCGGCCGCCGAACTGGTGGGCGTCGCGACCACCGCTTTCCTCAGCGGACTCCTGCTGGTCGCGGTGCTGCTGACCCTCGCGGCCCGGGTTCCGCAACTGGTCCGCTACAGCGGGGTGGGCGCCGCCTAGCGAGCGGCTCCGAAAACCTCGCGCCGAAGAACTCCCCACCGTTGCCGTGGTGTTCGACGTCGGGCCGCAGGAGCCGCAGGTGTGCGCGCGAGGGCCGGGGAGCCTTTGGCGTACCCGTCGCCGCGGTCGCCGTACGGCGCGTGATGCTGAGGACGCGTGGCGGCGTCCGGTGGACGAGCTGGCGCCGCAGATCATCACCTCCGCGCCGTGGTGATGCTGTCGCCGAGTTCGCCGGGAGCCGCTGTGAACCCTCTCCGCGCCGCCCTCGGCGAAGGGCTCTTCGCGCCGGAGGCGGACCCGGCGCGGACGCGGAGGGCGGTGCGGCTGACGAGGCTGTCGGGCACGCGGGTGCGTGAGCAGGATCGTGGGCCGCTGCCGCTGCCGCTGCCGCTGCCGCTGCCGCTGCCGCTGCCGCTGCCGCTGCCGAGGCCGCGGGCTCACCGGCCCTTCCGTCGCTCAGGCGATCGGACCCGTCATCGCGTCCGGCCGTACCGCGGGTTCGAGCAGCGAGAGCGTCCGTTGCCGCGCGTCGAGGGCGACGCGGATGCCGACCGGCATCGGCAGATTCGGCCCGGCGTGTCCGAAGTCGACGTTGCCCAGGACCGGGATGTCACGGTCGCCGAGGACGTCGAGGACCAGCTCGGACAGGTTCGGGGACGCGTCGGGCGAGCCGAGTCCGCCGATCTCGTAGGGGACGCCCACGACCATGCCGGAGATCCGGTCGAGGATGCCGCAGTGCCGCAGCACCTGTAGGTAGCTCCACACATGCGAGGCGTGACCCCCCGTCTCCTCCCAGAACAGCACCGCGCCGTCGAAGCAGGGGAGCGGCAGCGCGTAGGGCGTCGCCTGCGCCAGCACGATGCGGTTGATCACCCCGCCGACCAGCCGGCCCTCCGCGCGACCGGCGCGCCAGCACTCCCATGCCGGGCCGGTGGGCAGCGCGCCGATCGGCTCCGTACTGGTCAGCAGCGCCGTGTAGAGCTTCTCCAGTTCCGCTCTGCGTGCCGCGGGCGCGGCCTGCCAGTGTCCGCCGAGTCCGGGAGTGGCGAGGTCGGTATGGAATCCGACCAGTCCCGTGCGCGCGTAGAGCGCGAGATGCAGCAGCGAGATGTCGCTGTGGCCGAGGATCGGCTTGGGGTCGGCGGCGATCGCGTCGACGTCGATCAGGTCCAGGTAGCCGAGTACCGTCTGGCCACCGTCGTGTGCGATGACGGCACGCACCTCAGGATGACGGAGAAGCGCATTGAACTCCCCGGCGATCTCCGCCGGTGTGGCCGCGCTCCACCCATGGTGCCGCCCGGCTTCGAGCAGGGGCGCCCGGCGCACGCGGAATCCCATCCGCTCAAGCACGCGTACCGCCTGGTCGAGATCGGGCTCGTAAGCGGCATGAAGCGGTCCGGAGAGGGACGCGACGACGACGAGATCCCCAGGCTCCAGGGCGCGGGGGCGAAGCAGTCGGGGCAGTCCGGAACCAGTCACCCGAAGCAGTGTCCCCCTACGGGTGATCAGGCGCCACAGCTTTCACGCCCGGGGGCCCCGGGCCGACAGCCGCTGGGCCGGGTTCCGGCGCGGTGGACAGCATCGCCTCCCCCGGCGGTGTGAGCAGCCGCCGCCGACGCGAGGAGAGGCCATTCCCGCCGCCGACGTACGAGGCCGCGGTCGCCCGGACGCGCTCAGGGGGGATCGCGGCCATGCTTCCGGCACCGAAGACCCCGCCCCTACAGCAGAACCTGTTGCCCGCTGTCAAGACCCCGTGAGAGCATCAGGGTTCAACGGTCCGTCTCCTTTCGTTCGCGCTTCGTGGCGCACGCGAAAGAGCGCGGGCCGTTGCCGTGTCCACGGTTGTGAGCGGTTGTGAGCAGTCCACCGAGATCCGCGAACGGCAGGTACCGTTTGATGTACACAGCAGGCCTTAACGAAGCCCGCGTCGAGGATGCCGGCAACATCCTGGTCGCGCCGTCGGCTCTGCAGGACCATGACCTGGTCAGGGACTTCCTCGGGCCCGCCGTCACGCCGGAGGATCTCGCCTCCGGCTTGCCCGACCTCACCCGAAAGACCGTCTATCTGTGTGGTGATGTGTCCGGGATCAGCGGCCGTCAACTGCGGGCGGCTGCCCGGGTATTCGTTGTCCGGGAGCTGTCACACGGATATCACGAGGACGTCGGCGCACCGTGGACTCTCATCGGTCCCGGCCGGGTTCCCCTCCGCGTACACGGTGTCGGCGTGTACTACCGCCGCTTTTTCGGACCCGGAACCGATCACTTCGAGCGGATCCGTGCGGAGCACACGTTCCAGGCCCTGACGGAGTCCACCAAGCCGGGGACAGCCCGTCGCAGCGGAATCTATCTGACACCCGTCACGCGGAGCGGCGACGGGCTGCATTTCCGCCTGCTGCGCTGCTCCACGAATCTCTCGGGGCCGACCGAGAACTTCCGCCCGACCGACACGGGCATCGTCGAGGCTCTGAACCGCGAGGCCGCCGCCGTCTTCCGGAACCAGGCGCCGCTGAACCACGTCCTCGCTCAGATCTACCACAACACCCTTGCCACAGCGGACCGCAAGCAGTCCAAGGCCAAGATCTCGGCCCATGCCGACAAGACCAAGGACATGCCTGCCAACGGGATCATGGCCTTCTGCACCTTCTACGACCGGCTCGACGGACTGAAGCCCCTGCCCGACGACCCCTTCGACTACGGTGCGAAGGGCGTCAGCGGGCTGACCAGACTCCACTTCCGTCTCAAGGAGCCGGTCGCAGAACGCGACGGGGCCGCGCTCCCGCCGCAGTTCACCCTGACGCTCCACCCGGGTTCCGTCTTCTTCATGCCGCTGTCCACCAACCGCCTGTACACGCACGAAATCCGGCCCTCGGCACTGGACGCCGAGCTGCTCCCGACCCGCCTCGGATACGTCGTGCGCTGTTCGAGCGCCGAAGCCGTTCACAAGAACGGCCACACGTTCCTGAAAGCGGCCGGAGACCTGGTGGAGCTGGGGCCGCCTGCGCACGAGGGAATGGACGAGCTGCGCGGGCTGTACGCCGAGGAGAACAGGACCTCGTCCTTCATCGATTACGGCGACGGATTTCACTTCAGCATGAACACGGGAGACTACGTTGCCCCCCAGCTCTGAGAGGTCGGACGAGATCCTCTCGTGCGTTCTTCCGGTCGATGCGGATCTCTTTGCGGAGCTGTCCGCGTCGGCCCGTCTGGAAGACGTGGGGAAAGGCCGGAGTGGCGCCGTGCTGACCAAGGCCGACGAGGCGGGTGGTGTGCCGCTCGTGCGTACCACCACTCAGTACAGCAGCCCGGCGCAGCGCTTCCGGGCGGTGCACGAACGCCTGGCGCGGCAGATTCAAGACCGTGCGGGGCTTTCGGCCGGCTTCAACAACGCTCTCATCGAGAGCTACACGAACGCCTGCACGACCATGGGCAGCCATTCCGACCAGGCCCTCGATCTGGCCGACGGGTCGTCCGTCGCCGTCTTCTCCTGCTACCGGCATCCCGAGGCGGGCCCGCTGAGGAAGCTGGTCTTCGAGTCGAAGGCGCCTGGTGGCGAACCGTTCGAGATCCCCCTCGTCCACAACAGCGTCGTCGTGTTCTCCGTTGACCTGAACCGGCGGCTCAGGCACAAGATCGTACGGGAAGCGCCCGTCCGGACGGCGGACCATCATTGGCTGGGAGTAACGTTCCGGACGTCAAAGACCTTCGTGCGGTTTCGCGAGGGACATGCGTACCTCCCGCAGGGCACGCGTCTCACCTCGGCCGACGACGGGCAGAGGCGCGAGTTCTACCGGATGCGGCGCCGTGAGAACAACGAGACGGACTTCGTCTATCCCCTGTTGACCTACACCGTCAGCGAGAGCGATCTGATGCCGCCCGTCTGATCCCGGGGCCGTGCTGGGCGCGAACGGGCCGACCGCGACCGCGGCTTCGGGGAATCCGGCGGGTGCGGGCTCCCCTGGATCCCCGAAGCCGGTCACCGGCCGGGTTCAGACCAGGAGTTCGCCGCCCCGGACGACCACCCGGCCACCGGCGACCACCAGCTGTCTGCGCGGCGCGCGCACCAGGGCGTCCTGGACGTTCTCCGCGTCCAGCAGCACGATGTCGGCCCGCGCCCCCGCTGCGATGTCGTGGGTGTCACGGTGCACGAAGTCCGCCGCGCGGGTAGTGGCCAGTTCCACCGCGTACGCCAGCTCCTCGTCGGTGCGCAGCCCGTGCAGCCGGGCGAAGCCGAGCGCGACGCGGAGGATGTCGCCGTCACCGTACGGTGACCACAGGTCCCGGATGCCGTCGGTGCCCAGGCCGACCGGGACGCCGTGCTCCCGCATCGCCTGCCAGGGCAGTGGCGCCGTACGGACCGGGGCCACGGTCGCCCAGGAGACCCCGGCCTGTGCGCACTCCTCGACCAGGCGCCGCTGCCGGTCGGCAGGGAGCTCGCCCAGCGCGAAACCGTGCGAGACCGTCACCCTGCCGCGCAGCCCCGTGCGCAGGGTGCGGTCGATGATGAGCTCGAACTGGAAGGCGCCGAGCTCGCCCCGGTCGTGCAGATGGATGTCCAGCCCGACCCCGCGCCGCTCCGCGATGCCGAAGAGGCCGTCGAGCTGCGCCACCGGGTCGCGGTCGATCGAGGCCGGGTCGAGGCCGCCGATCGCTGTCGCCCCCGCCGAGGCGGCACGGTCGAGGAGGTCCAGCACGCCGGGACGGCGCACTACACCGTCCTGCGGGAAGGCCACGATCTCCACGTCGACCGCGCCGTCGAGCGCGGCCGCCGCCTCGCGGACCACCTCGATCCCGCGCAGCCCGACACCGAGGTCCACGTCCACATGGCTGCGCACCGCGGTCGTGCCGTGCCGGAGGAACTCGCGCAGTACGGCGGCAGTCGCGTCCGCGCCCGGGATACCAAGTGCCTCACGTTCGGCGCGTTCGTGGGAGATGCGCCCCTGTGTCGTGGCCTCCCCGCCGTAGGACACCCAGGACTGCCCCCACCAGCTCTTGTCGACATGGGCATGCGCGTTGATGAAGCCGGGCAGGGCAAGGAGACCGCCGCCGTCGAGACGGTCGCCGACGGCCGGGGCCGTTCCGGCGGGCAGGACGGAGCGGATCTCGGCGCCGGACATCACGAGGTCCACCGGGGCCGCGCCCCAGGGACGGACGTTCGTCAGAATCACATCAGCCATGACTGAATGGTATGCCAAAGGGTGGTCTCGTCAGCCGTTCCGGCGGGTGAGGGTGAGCGGCAGGGTGGCGAGCGAGAGCGCGGCGGTGACCAGGAGCGCCACGGAGAAGGAGGTCCCCGTCGCGACGAAGCCGACGAGCAGGGCGCCCAGCCCCGTCCCGCCGTCGAAGCCGATGTTCCACACGGCGCTCGCCACCCCGCTGGACCGGCGGTCCACGGCGGCGAAGGCGTCCACCAGGGTCAGGTTCTGGAGCCCGCCGTAGCTGATCCCGACCAGGGCCATCCCGGCCAGCAGCGGCACCACGCGGGTCGCTCCTGGCGGGGCCACGGCCCAGGCGGTCAGTGCGAGGCCGACGGCGGTGGTGGTCACCAGCGGCCAGAGGAACGGCCGGGTGCCGTACCGGTCGGCCGGTCCTCCGAACCGCCAGCGGGAGACGGCCGCCGTTCCGGTCAGCAGGAGCAGTCCGGCCAGCGTCGCGGCCGGGTCCTCGCTCATCTGGGGGGCGAAGGTGATCAGGGCGCCCCCGGCGGTCGTGACCCCGAGCAGAATCAGCATCGGCCGCAGCAGCGGACGGTACGCGGCGCGCGGGCCCGCCGTGCTGTCCCGGGCCGGAAGTCCCCCGGTTCCGGCCGCGCCGCCGTCCAGCCGGCGGGCCAGCCGGAGCGCGGGCACCACCCCGAGCAGGGGCAGCGCGCCGACCGCGAACACGGCCGTGAATCCGATGTTCTCCGCAGCCCACGGCGCGGTCGACACCAGAACGAACTGCGGCCCCGCGATGGCCAGCCCGTAGGCCCCGACCGCCTTCCCGCGCCGTTCTGGCCCGACGAGTTCGGCGACCGCCGTGGCGCCGCAGACCGTGAGTACCCCGAACCCGAGCCCGCGCACCGCGGCCAGGCCCAGCACCGCGCTCAGGTCCGTGGACAGCGGGTGCGCGAGCGCGGGGGCGCCGAGCAGCACCGCCCCGCCGGTCAGGGTGACCCGCCAGCCCAGCCGGCGGATCGCGGCCGGCATCAGGGTCTGCGCGCATACGGTGCAGAGCATCAGGACCGCGTTGACCGAACCGGCCCCCGCGGTACCGGCGCCGCCGCGCACCGCCCAGAGCGGCACGGTGGGCAGCAGCGCCGAGAAGCCCGAGAATCCGGTGGCCGTCAGGAGCAGCAGGGCGGGCATGCCCGGAGCCCTCCACACCGACGCCGGTGTGCGCGCGGGGCTGTTCACCGGGGCGTTGCTCACTGACCGTGCCTCCGTGTCGCATGCTTCATGTGGCCGGGAATCCGCGACGCCGTGGCGGGAACAGCCATGGAATCATGGATGGTATACCGAATGCCGCGGGGCTGTCAGCCCGCGAGGACGAGCACGGAGAGTGGCATGAGCACAGAGAACGAGACGGCGGAGAACGCGACGCACGCGCAGGGCCCCGGACAGCCGGTCACGGAGGCGGAGCGGGTGTTCCTCCGCCGCTGCGTGGAGCTCGCCCGGGAGGCGCTCACCGCCGGTGACGAGCCGTTCGGCTCGCTGCTCGTGGACGAGCACGGCGCGATCCGGTTCGAGGACCGCAACCGGGTCAAGGACGGCGACGCGACTCGCCACCCGGAGTTCGAGATCGCCCGCTGGGCAGCCGACAACCTCTCCCCGCAGGAGCGGCGGGCGAGCGTCGTCTACACCTCGGGCGAGCACTGCCCGATGTGCAGCGCGGCCCACGCCTGGGTCGGCCTGGGCCGCATCGTGTACGCGTCGAGCAGCGGGCAGCTCGTCGCCTGGCGCCAGAGCTGGGGCTTCGGCGCGGGGCCGGTCGCGGCCCTGCCGGTGCACGTCGTCGCCCCCGGCGTCCCGGTGTCGGGCCCCGACCCGGAGCTCGCCGGGGAAGTCCGCTCCCTGCACGCCCGGATGCTGGGCGTGGCCTGAGGCCCAGCCCCCGAACGCCGCGGCCGGAACGCCGTCGCCGCCCAAGGGAGCAGGAGCTCCCCGGGCGGCGACGGGAGGGATCAGGAACGCGCGTCGTCGTCGTTTTGGGCCTCGCGGGCCGCGTGCTTCTCCTTGATGCGCACGGCTTCCTTGCGGACATCGGCCTGGGTGGCACGCTCCTGGCGGAGCCACTCGGGGTCCTCCTGCTTCAGCGCGTCGATCTGCTCGGTGGTGAGCGCCTCGGTGACTCCGCCGCGGGCGAGGCCCGAGATGGAGACGCCGAGCTTCGCGGCGACGACCGGCCGGGGGTGCGGGCCGTTGCGTCGCAGCTCCCGCAGCCACTCGGGCGGATCGGCCTGGAGCGTGTTGAACTCGGTGCGCGAGACGACACCCTCCTGGAACTCGGCGGGGGTGGCCTCGAGGTACACACCCAGCTTCTTCGCCGCGGTCGCGGGCTTCATCGTCTGGGCGGTCTTGTGCGACGTCATGCTCACCAGGGTATCGAGCATGTGCGCTACCTCTGACCAGGGCCGGTAACCTGGCGGAGTGACAAGCTCGGAAGAAACCCCGTCGTTCCGGCTCGCGTACGTCCCGGGAGTGACCCCCGGGAAGTGGGTGCGGATCTGGAACGAGCGGCTGCCGGACGTTCCGCTGGCCCTCGTGGGCGTGACGGCCGCCGAGGCGTCCGACGTCCTGCGGAGGCGGGACGCCGACGTCGGGCTCGTACGGCTGCCCGTCGACCGGACGGCCCTGAGCGCCATCCCGCTCTACACCGAGACGACCGTGGTCGTCGTGCCGAAGGACCACGCCGTCGCCGCGGCCGAGGAGGTCTCGGTCGCGGAGCTGGCCGACGACATCGTGCTGCACCCGCTTGACGACACCCTCGAATGGGAGGAGCTCCCGGGGCGGCCCGCGATCGAGCGTCCGGCCACCACGGCGGATGCCGTCGAGCTGGTGGCGGCGGGGGTCGGGGTGCTCGTCGTCCCGCAGTCGCTCGCCCGCCTCCACCACCGCAAGGACCTCACCTACCGGCCGGTCCTGGACGCCCCCGGGTCGAGCGTCGTGCTGTCCTGGCCGGAGGAGGAGACCACCGACCTGGTGGAGGAGTTCATCGGGATCGTCCGGGGGCGGACCGTCAACAGCACCCGGGGCCGCCCCCGTTCCCGGGTCCAGCCGGAGGACAAGCGCGCCGACGCGGACGGTACGCGCCGCAAGCCCGCCCCCGGCCGCACGGCCGGGAAGCAGGGCGGCGGTTCGGGCGGAAGGAAGCCGGGGACCGGTTCCGGCGGGGCCAGGCAGGCCAAGTCCACCCATCGGGGCAAGCCCCGCCGCCGGTCCTGAGCGGGCGTCGGACGACGCGCTGCCTCAGCGGCGTCGGTGCCGCGCCTTCGGCTCCGGTACGAGCCGTACGGCGCCGTTGAGCAGATGGTCGATCAGGTCGCGCGAGGGCTTGTCCGTGAGGTTGGTCAGGAGCCGGGCCATGGTGTTGAGCAGGAACGGCGACCCCATCACGTACCGGTTGAGGACCGGCTGGAAACCTGAGCGGCTGAAGACGAGATCGGCGGCCGTGTTGCCGAGGCGGTAGTAGCGTCCCCAGCGGCGGTTCATCTCGACGGGGTAGCCGCGCAGCACCCGCTCGCGCCGGGGCCCCCGGGGCATCGCGAGGGCCAGCGTGGCGGACTCGGCGGCGACCTCCCCGGCCTCCATGGCCTGGCCGATCCCCTCACCGTTCCAGGGGCTGATCATGCCGCCGGAGTCACCGACGAGCAGCAGTCCGCGGGTGTAGAGCGGGTGGCGGTTGAAGCCCATCGGCAGTGCCGCGCTGCGGACCGGACCCTGTGCGTTCTCCTCGCGCAGCCCCCAGGACTGCGGTGTACGGGCCAGCCACTCGTCCAGTGCGGCACGCAGGTCGGCCGTGCCGTGCCGCCGGTGCGGCAGCGCACCGAGGCCGACGTTGACGCGCCCGTCGCCCATGGGGAAGATCCATCCGTACCCGGGCAGGAAGCGGTCGCTGCCGGGGAACGTGAGGTCGGCCCACAGCTCCAGGTACTCCTCCGCCGAGCGCTCGGGGCTGTGGTAATAGCGGCGGGCGGCCGTCGCGATCTGCCGGACCGGGTCGCGCTGGAGCCCCATGGCGAGGGCGAGGCGCGCCGAGGCGCCGTCGGCGGCGATCACGATCGGCGCGCGGAAGGTCAGTGGCTCCTTCGCCTCGGCCGTGGCCGCGACCCCCGTGATCCGGCCGGTCCGGTCGGTCAGCGGCCCGGTCACCTTCACCCCGGTGCGCAGCCGGGCCCCTGCGGCGGCCGCGTGCCGGGCGAGGATGTCGTCGAAGTCGTGCCTGCTGCGGGAGAGTCCGAAGTCCGGGTGCTGGCCCAGTGCGGGCCAGTCGATGTGCACCCGGTGCTTCCCGGCGATCCAGCGCATGCCGCGTGAGCGCGTCCATCCCGGCGCGTTGATGTCGACGCCCATTCTGATGAGCTGATGCACCGCCCGCGGGGTCAGCCCGTCCCCGCACACCTTCTCCCGGGGGAACTGGGACTTCTCCAGCAGCAGGACGTCGACACCGGCTCTGGCGAGGTGGAAGGCGGCGGCCGAGCCCGCGGGCCCCGCCCCCACCACGATCACCTGGGCTTCCTCGTCCGGGCCGTGGCCGGACCGCGTGTCGGACGTGGACCGCTCGGGTGTCGTGCCCCGCATCGTGAACCCCTTCCTGGAGCCGGTGCCGTACCGGGGACGGCAGTCGTCCGCACATCATCGATCACGGGCGGCCGCTCTGTGGGCAGGTCCGGGAAACCTCCACCCCCCTGCGCGCAAGCCGGGAGGGGAAGCGGCTGAAACCATGAGAATGTACGTTTCTGCCACCGTGAGGAGCGCCGCATGAGCACCGTGGACGCCCCCTCGGAAGCCGAGCCAGCCGAGCCGGCCGTGTCGCGCTGGTCGCCGCGGCGCGCGGAGGCACGCTGACCCGGCTGGCGGGACCGTCCGGGGGACGGCTGATGACCTCCCGCGAGGGCTGTCTGCCGCCGTTCCCGCAGAGGCTGAACGGGAACGGCGTCCAGCGGGACATCCCGTCACCCAGGGTGTCCTGACCACCGCCATCGCCCTGACGTACGCGCCGGTCGCGGACGTCTCCAGCGCGTACCGGATCTTCTGTGTGATCTTCCTGAGCCGGTAGGCCGACGTCCGGCGGGGCTGAGACCGTACCGCCCCCGGGCCTCACTTCTCCGCGAGGACGAACCAGACCTGCCCCGCCGCGAAGGTCATCCGCCCGCCGTCCGGGGCGGTGAAGGCCGTCGTGGCCCCGGCCGCGGGCCGCGACCAGCGGGCCTCGTACTCCTTGCCGTCCCGCAGCACCAGCGCGTCCCCGGAGCCCACGGTCTCGGTGTACGGCGACGTACTGCCCCACTTGTCCCGGTACGCGGACGGGCGCACCGTCACGTACTGCACCACCACATCGGCCGCGCCGAGCCGCCCCCCGTCGGCCGAACGGGCCGGGGCGCCGTCCATGGAAACGAGCCACCGGCGCTCCCCGGCCGACCAGGCGAAGGCGAGACTCGTCGCCGGATAGCGAACCGTACGGCCGGTGGTGGGTCTGCCCCCGGGCACGGCGGCGGCGAACCGCAGCCCGAGGTCCTCGGCCGCGTTCACCCCCGTGGTGACGTGCGGGGCCCGGCCGGGGCGCAGATAGAGGTTGTGCGGTGCCGCACGGTCCCCGGCGCGGAAGAACGCGTCCGGGTCCTTGTCCGGGGTCAGCGGGTTCAGCGGGGCCGCCGCGATGACCGGGAGGAGCTTCGACTGCGCCCCGGAGAAGGCGAGTGTCGGCCGGTCGAACTGGCGGAGCAGCTCCAGATCGGTCTCCCGGGCGCTGCGCACCGGGCCGGCCGTGGAGGGCAGCCGGGAGGAATAGACGGCCATCATGCGGCTGAGACCGGCCTCGACCTGCTCCACGTAGATCAGATCCGCCTCGTTCAGCCCGGACTGCGGGCGGGCGGCGGGAACGTTGTCGATCTTCACGGCGAGCACATGGCCGCGTGCGGCGGACGGGGGAGGGGTGGTGGCGCCGGGTGAGGTGCCCGTACCGCCCTGGCAGCCGGCCAGGGCCGCGAGGAGCAGTGCCAGCGCGGCCGGTGCCGCCGCGGCCGGTCTCCTCGTCCGGGATGCGTGCATGAAGACCGTCCCTTCCGGGCCGGGCGGCGGGGCGCCCGCGGCCGGACACCGCTCGCCACGACGGCTCGCCGCCCATCATCACGCAGAACGGTGCCCCGGACGCTCCACCGGCCACGGCACGGCGCGCCGGGGGCCGCGCGGGTTCAGTAGGGCAGCGGACGGCCGGACGGGGTCCGCAGATCGAGCGGCGGCGGCCGGTTCGGCGACTGTGGTCGTCGGACGATTCTGATGCGGCCCACTGCCATCACCCCCTGTCGGTACTCCGTCATATGCCCGGCGGGCGGTCCGTTCATGCGGCGGCGCGCCCATCGTCCTGGCCACCGGCCCGGAACGGCCGGATCGTGTCACCGGGCATACGGCAGCGGGGATATGACGGAATGTGCGAACGGCGGCGCCGTGGTCAGGCCGCCGCCGCGGCGGGAGGGGGAGCGAAGGCGCCATCTTCCCGGCGCGTGCGCGACAGTGCGGCCACGCGCTCGCTATTCTCCCCGCCATGAGTCATGAGCACGGCAAGGGTGGAGCGTCCGGCGCGGCTCCGCGGAGCGCCGGGTGACCGAGGGCGTGGGCCCCGCGCCGGACGCCCGCACCGCCGAGGCGTGGCGGGTCTTCGGTAACCGGCTGCGCCAGTGGCGCAGGCGCGCCGGACTCACCCAGGCGCAGGTGGGGGCCCGCGTCGGGTACGACCACACCGCCATCAGCAAACTGGAGCACGGAACCCGCCGCACCCCGCTGCCGCTGGCCCGCAGGCTGGACGAACTGATGTCGGCGGACGGGGCGCTCCTGGCCGCCTGCGAGGAGGCGGAGGAAGCCGGGGCGGGCGGCGCGGGGGAGGAGGGCCCGGCCGCGCTCCCCCCGCCCGCGCCCGCCCGCCGGGGCCCGCTGCCCGGAGAGCCCGCGGGCGGCACCCTGCTCGCGATGCTGCCGCCGGACACCGTCCTGCCCGCCCGCCTGCCCAGCTACGGTCTGATGTGCCCGGTGCACGGCCGGGACGGCTGTACCGTCCCGGTGCTCGCCGATGCCGTCGCCCTGCACGCCGCGTTCTGCTCCCTCGGCCCGGCCACCGTCGAGGCCCCGGCACTGGACCTCGACACCGTGCACGCCCTGACGGCGCTGCTCGCCGCCTGCCTGCGCGCCGACGAGGAACGCGCCTGGCCCGGAGCGACCGCCGTCGTCGAGCGCACCCTGCACGCGATGCTCCGCTGGATGGCCCTGCCCGCGGCGCCCTACCAGCGCCAACTCGCGCCCCTGGCCGCGGAGTACGCGCAGTCCGCGGGCTGCCTGCGGCTGCTGTGGGGCCGCAACGCGACGGCGATGGCCTGGCTCGACCGCTCCCTGGGCTGGGCCGGACTGGCCGGGCACGTAGGGACGGCGGTGGCCGCGCTCAGCGACATGAGCACCCTGGCCCGGCTGGAGGGTGACGGCCCGTCCGCCCTCTCCTACGGGGGCGCCATCCGGCAGGCCGCCGCGGGCCGGTACTGGGCGGGCGCGATGAGCGATCTGTACCTGGCGCGCGGCCACGCCGTCCGGGGCGACACGCGCCAGGCCCTCGGCCACATCGACCGCGCCTGGTCGCAGCTGGACCGGGTCGGCGAGCAGGACGAGACGGAGGCGCCCTGGCTGTCCGTCGCCTCCGTCCGGCTGCGCGTGGAGTCCGGCGCTGCCGGGGCACTGCGGGATCTCGCCGCGGCGACCGGGGACCGCCGGCTGGCGCTGCGCGCGGTCGGGGCGGCCCGGTCGGCGCTGGGGCTGCTCCCGCCCGGGATGCACTCGGCGCGGATGCTCTTCCTCGCCCGGATGGCGGACGCCCACGCCTGCGCCCGTGACCCGCAGGCGGCGATCGCCATCGCCGGTCCGGTGCTCGACACCACCGAGATCAACGCCTCGACCCTGCTGGGGCAGGAACTGCGCGGACTGCACGCCCGGCTGGCGGCCGGTCACGACAACCGGCCGGAGACCGAGGACTTCACCCGTCGGCTGGCCGCCGTCGTCCGCTGAGAACGCCGGAGGCGGGACGTGTGCGTACACGCCCCGCCCCATGGTGCCGAACCGTCCGGAACCGTCGAGGATCAGCTCGCGTTCAGTGTCACGTCGTCCAGGACGAAGCTCGTCTGTAGATACGCGTCCTCACTGCTGGTGAAACTCAGGGTGACCGTCTGACCGGCGAGGTCACCGACGTCGAAGGTCTTCTGGACGTAGGAGCTGGTGGCGTCCGCGTTGGAGTACGTCGCGAGCGACTTGGTGCCCAGTTTCACGGTGAGCGTGTCGTACGCGGTCGGGTCACCCGCCGACTCGTCGGTGTCGGCTCGCAGGTAGAACGACAGCTTGTACGCCGAGCAGCCCGAGGGGATGGTCAGCGACTGCGAGACCGCGTCCGAGTGCGCCGATCCCCAGCCACCGAGCCAGGCCTGGTACGAGCCCGTGTGAGCCGGCTTCTCCGACGTCCGGTTGTTGATCACACCGTCCGTCTGGGTCCACGGGGCGGTGCCGTTCTCGAAACCGTCGTTGCCGACGACCTGCCGCGGCTGGCAGCTGCCGCTACCGCCCACGACCAGCGAGTACGTGGTGGTGTGGGTGGCCTTCCCGGTGCCGGTCACCGTCAGGGTGTACGTACCGGCCGCGGCCTGGGCCCCGGCGGTGACGGTCATCGTCGAGGAGGAACCCGACTGCACGGACGCCGGGGCGAAGGAGACGGTGACCCCGCTCGGCGCGCCGGAGGCGGCCAGCTGCACGGACTGCGCGGAGCCCGCGGTCGTCGCGGTGGAGACCGTCGCGGTGACCGAGGCGCCGGGCTGGACGCTGCCCGACACCGGCTTCACCGAGACGGAGAAGTCGTCGCCGGGCGCGGTGGTGCCGACCGCCGTCTTCCACAGGGTGTAGGCCACGCCGTCCGCGCTGCGGTCGAGCGCGGTCGCGCTGATGTTGGACGTGGTGTCGCAGGACGAGTGGTAGCAGGGGTCGTAGGCACGGCCCGCGGTGCCGCCCCACTTGGCGGCCTGCGCCGAGGTCTTGGTGGCGCTGGCGCCGGTGGCGTAGCCGGAGGTGGGGATGCCGCCCTGCTGGAAGGAGTAGTCGTCGGACCGGCCCCGGCCCTCGATGTTCTCCTCCGGCGCGAGGTTCAGCGAGTCCCAGTACTCCTTCATCGGGGCCGAGGCGGCCGAGCTGACGTTGTTGATGAAGTAGCCGGCGTTGGTCGACGCGATCATGTCGAAGTTGTAATACGCCTTGATGGCGCTGCGCTGGGCTGAGCTCAGCTGGCCGACGTAGTACGCGGAGCCCTGCATGCCCTGCTCCTCGCCGGTCCACCAGGCGAAGCGGACGTGCTTGGCCATGGCCGGGTTCTTCTGGGCCAGGGTGAGCGCGTTCTCCAGCAGGGTCGCCGACCCGGAGCCGTTGTCGTTGATGCCGGGACCGGCCGAGATCCCGTCCAGGTGGGCGCCGAACATGATGGTCTGGTCGGACGGGCCGCCCGGCCAGTCGGCGATCAGGTTGTTGCCGCCGTAGGTGCAGCTGGCGCAGGTCTGCTCACTGACGGTGTATCCGGCGGCCTGGAGCTTGCTCTTCACATAGGCGACGGACGCCGTGTAACCGGCGCTTCCGGCCCGGCGGTGGCCGCCGTTCTGGGTGGCGATGGTGCTCAGCTGCGCGAGGTGCGCCTGCACGTTGGCGACGCTGATGTCCGGCGCGCTGCCGCCCGGGTTGCCGCCCCCGTTGTCGACGGTGAGGGTGTACTGCGCGGTGTGGCTCTGGGTGCCGTCACCCTTCACCGTGAAGGTGTACGAGCCGGGCGCGGCGTTCGAGGACGCCGTCACGGTCATCGTCGAGGCGGCACCGGCCTGCACCGACGAGGGGCTGAAGGCCGCGGTGACCCCGCTCGGCAGCCCGCTCGCCGACAGGCTGACCGTCTGCGCGCTGCCGGAGCTGACCGTGGTCCGCACCGTGGCGGTCACCGAGGCGCCCGCCTTCACGGAACCGGACGACGGGTCCAGGGACATCGTGAAGTCGTTGTTGCCGCTCGGCGTACAGGTCGGGTCGCCGGTCTGGGCGGGGACGCTGACGGCGTCCCAGGCGGCCCTGGCCCGGTCGAAGAACACACAGCTCTGGTCGAGGTTCTTCGCTGCGGTCAGCGTGGCCGTGCGGTAGCGCTTGTACGTCATCCCGCTCGTCTTCAGCAGCATGCCGCCGTAGAAGACCTTGCCGGCGTTCTGGATGCCGATGCCCGTGACCGAGGAACTGTTGCAGGTGGGGCTGGCCGGCTTGCCGCCGCCGGGGTTCGAGCCCTCCGCCAGCAGGTAGAACCAGTGGTTGAGCGGCCCGGCCGCGGCGTGCTCCTCGGTGTTGGGTATCGAGGAGCTGTAGCAGTTCGGGTCGCCGATCTGCCCCGGGTTGTACATGATCCGGATCGGCCCGTTGCCGACCAGGTTGATCTTCTCACCGACGGTGTAGTCGGGGTCGTCGTACGGAGCCGGCTCATTGGTGTACGCCTCGGTCAGGGCGCCCATGATGTCGCCGGTGGCCTCGCCGAGCCCGGACTCGTTGTTGGCACCGCCCGGGGTGTACTGGTCGATGCCGTGGCCGAACTCGTGGCCGACCACGTCCATCGCGCCGATCCACTGGCTGGCGTTGTTGTGGCCGATGGAGACCGAGGAGCCGTCCCAGTAGGCGTTGACGTCGTTCAGCCCGACCTTCACCGGCCAGCTGCCGCCGTTGCCGTTGTGCCCGTTGCGGCCCAGCCAGTCCTTCAGCATGTTCCACTCGTGCTGCGCCGCCCACATCACGTCGACGCAGCCGGTCTCCTTGCTGGAGGCGCTGCCGGTGCCCCAGGAGTCGGTCGACTTGGTGAAGACCCCGCCCGTGCTGTAGTCGGCGCAGCTCAGGCCGGGCCGGTTCGGGTCGCGCAGGGAGTAGCTGCCGCCCGAGGAGGTGGTGTCGATGGCCAGCGGGGACGGGCCGTTCCACTGGCTGTTGCCGGTGCCCGCCCGGACGTCGTCGTAACTGTCGAGCACCTTGCCGGTGCCCGCGTCGACGAAGACGTGGAGCCGGCTGGGGGACTTGGCGGTGCGTCCGGCCAGGACCGTCTCCCAGGCCAGCCGGGAGGACTTCTCGGTGGCGCGGACGACGAGCCGGTGTGACTCCACCCGCTGCACGGTGCGCAGCTTCGTGCGGGAGGTCTTCTCGGCCGCCTTGGCGGAGACGGTCGGTGTGGTCGGCACGTTGATCCGCCGGGAGACCGCGGACTGGGTGCCGCGCACCCGGCCCTTCGAGTCGGCCACCACGACGGCGTCTCCGCCGACGACCGGCAGGCCGCGGTAGGTGCGCTGGTACGCGACGGAGTACAGACCCTTGACCCACGGGGTCACCATCTGTCGCTCGTACCGTTCCTCGGGGCCCTTCGCCAGGGTGTCGAGACCGCTGGCGGCTGCCCGGTCGGCGGCCGAGACGGCGGCCGTGAGCGCGCTCGGGGCGGGCGGCGGGGACGGTTCGGCGGACGCCGACGGCCCGCCGGTGACGACCAGCATTGCGGCGAGGACGGCCAGGGTCGTCCCGGCCGTCATCGGTCTGAGATTCATCGAGGCTCCTTGAATCAGTGGGGGCCCCGATCACAGGCAGCCGTGTACTACGGCGCACGCATCCCGGCCTTCGTCGGCCGCCCGCGCCCCGGTGCCCGTGATCGAGCGACCGAACACTCACATGTGGTCATGGGCGCGTCAATGAACTGCGGGGGCAGCCGGGGAACTTGGCAAGTTTGGTCAAGCCGTCGTAGTGGGATCGCACAACGGCCCGGTGCGGCGGGTCACTCCAGCCCGGAGAGGGTGAACACCCGCAGCGCGTGCCTGCTGTCGACGCGCTCCGACAGTCGGCGCAGCGCCGTCACCCCGCATCGCAGGGTGCCGCGCCGGGCGCTGCCGCGGGCGTCCGTGTCCACCCGGTGCCACAGCGCCGGATTCGCCAGGAACACCTCCGGATCGACCTCGACCCGGCAGCCGTCGGCGTCCCGGAACACCACGCGCTGGGCGATGCCGTCCGGCCAGCACACCGAGACCAGCCGGTCGGTCCGCACGGTCCGTTCGCGCAGCAGCGCCCGGCAGGACAGCCACCCGGCGCCCGCGCGGACCCGGGGCGGCACCAGGACCGCGCACAGCAGGGCCGCCAGCCCGGACCACAGCAGGACGCGCGGCCAGGTGAGCCGCCCGGCCGCCCCGTCCACCCCCAGCAGCAGTACGAGCAGGACCACCGAGCAGTGCACCGCGAACCGCAGATCAGCGGCCCAGCCGAGGTCGTGGGCGAGCGTGCCGGAACGGGCCGGACACGCCCCGGTACGGGGGGTGTGGTGACGCATGGCAGTGACGCTAGGTGCGAACGCCGCGTCCCCGGCCCCCGTTGACGGACCGCTGACGTCGCGGCGCGCGGTTTTGACGGTTGTCTGACACCCGGTCGTGAGGGACGCGGACCGCCCGGCCGCCTCGCCCCGGCGGTGTCCGGATTCCCGGGGCGTCATGGACCGGCCCCCAGCGCCGGTCCGCGATGCCCTGCGCACGAGTACTCCCCCAGGGCGACGCCACCGGCTGCCACCAGGTGGCAGCCGAGCCGGTGGGCGGGGCATGGCGGCCAGGCCGTCCGGTAGCGTGCCGCCACGTCGTCCCGCACCGCCTCGGCGGTCTCACCGACGCGGTCCGTCCGCAGGACGCCCCGGACGCCGGTGCCGTCGGCCTGGGCAGGCCGGTCGGCTCCAGCCCGTCCGGCGGGCGGACAACGCCCTCCCCCCGGCGCCGGGTCCGGACTCCCGGCGGGTACGGGCCGCGAAGCGGCGCACGCACCGCTCGGCCCGTGTGATGCGGCGCCGCCGCACCGGGGTGCCACGTGACCGGACGGGGCCTCGGCGGTGCCGACGGAGATCTGCCACAGGAAGGGCGGGAAGCCGTTGGACGCGCCGGTCTCGCCGCGTTCGGGCCACAGGTCCTCGCGCAGCCCGCGGGCTCAGCGGAGGGCGGCGGGTGGCAGCGCGTCAGGAACGACGGCGGGTGACCTCTTCAGTCATCCTGATCGCCCTGATCGCCCTGGCCGCCTTCCTCTGAGTCCTGCGTGTCCTGCGTGTTCTGCGCGGGCGGCAGGGGGGCGGAACCGTCCTGCGGTCCGCTGGTCGCGGACGGGGAGGAGTCCGGGGTGACGGAATCGTCGGAGTCCGGGGAGAACAGGGTCATCCCCAGGTAGACGGCCGCGACGAAGGCGACCGACCCGGCGATGGCGCTCGCCACCCGGGGGCGGCGCCTGATCGCCTCCCGGGCGCCGGTGCGCCGGGCGGGCGCGGACCGGTCCGGCTGGCGGCGGCGGTGACCGCCGGACTGCGGCAGCCGGTACGCCGCCGGGCCCGCGTCCTGCTCGGCGGGGCCGGGTGCCGCGGCGGCGCCGTACGGAGGGGCGGTGGCCGAGGTGTGCGGGAGGCCCGGCGCGGCCGGGGCGGGCCCGGCGCGGTGCGGAACCCCGGCGGCCGGGTGCGGGGCCGGGGCGTACATCGGCAGCGGCTCGGGCTGTCCCCGCCAGGCGTCGCTCTGGAACCACTCGGCGACCTCCTGGGCGCTGGGCCGGTCCTCCGGCTGCTTGGCGAGCAGCCCGAGGAGGTAGGAGTCGAAGGCCGGGGGCAGATCGACGCCCCGCTGGCGCAGCGGCACGGGTGCGGTGTCGACATGCTGATAGAGCGTCGCGGTTGCCGTGTCCGAGCGGAACGGCGGATCGCCCAGCAGGAGCTGGTAGATGACGCAGCCGAGGGAGTACATGTCGGACGCCGAACCGGCCGTACGCCCCAGGGCCCGCTCCGGGGCGAGATAGAGACTGGTGCCGACGATCTGCCCCGTGGTGGTCAGTGCCGCTGACGGGTCGTCGACGAACTGGGCGATCCCGAAATCGCCGATCTTGACCGAGCCCTCGGCGTCCAGCATCAGGTTCCCGGGCTTGATGTCGCGGTGCACGATGCCCTGGCGGTGGGCGGCGGCGAGCCCCGCGGCCGCCTGTCCGGCGATCCGGGCGACCTGCTCGGCGCCGAGCCGTTCCTCGGCCGTGAGGAGGGCGCCCAGACTTCTGCCCTCGATGAGCTCCATCACCAGATAGAAGCGGTTCTCCCAGGCGCCGAAGTCGAACACCGCCACCAGATGAGGATGGCTCAGCCGGGCCGCGGTCTGCGCCTCCAGCCGGAACCGGGCGGTGGCCGACTCGTCCGCGTGGTCGCCCAGCAGCAGCTTCACCGCGACGGCCCTGCCCAGCACTTCGTCGGCGGCGCGCCACACCTCGCCCATGCCGCCGCGGCCGATGGGGGATATCAACCGGTACCGACCAGCTACCAGCACCTGTACACCATTCTCGGATCGTGGGCCGCTTCTGCATCTGCTGCCACGGCGGCGCCCCGGCCGCAACCGGGACGGGGTGGGGGGCGCGCGGCAAGATCAGGATATCGGTCCGCGGCGCCTTCGAAACCGCCGAGTGGTTCCCGCCGCCCGGCATACCCGGCATGCCCGACCCATGATCATTTCCGGTCGGCCGCCGCCGTCCGGCCCACCGATTCGACCAGCGGCAGCAGCCGGTGGGCCACCCGCTCCCGCAACGCCACCTCCGTACGCGTCCTGACGACGCCGGGCAGCTGGATCAGCCGCTGGATCACGTCCTCCAGATGCCCGTTGTCGCGGGCCACCACCCGCGCCAGCAGGTCCCCGCCGCCCGTCGTCGAGAACGCCTCCACGATCTCCGGCACCGCCGCGAGCGCCTCACCGACCTCGTCCAGATGCCCCTGGGTCACTTCGAGATGGGCGAAGGCCAGCACCGGATGGCCCAGCGCCGCCGGGGACAGCACCGGCCCGGTGCCGGTGATCACACCCTCCCGCTCCAGCCGGTCGATCCGTGCCTGGAGGGTGCCCCGCGCGACGGAGAGGATGCGGGCGTACTCACGGACACTGGTACGCGGCTGCTCGATCAGCAGCCGGAGGATACGGGTGTCGAGGTCGTCCACCGCCATGGTCCGCTGGCCTCTTCCTGGTCGGGCAATTCGGGCTGTGACTGTACCAACGGCACAGAACGGGCCCGCCCCGCCCGGCCCGGTCCCACGGCCGACGGCATGTCATACCCGTAGTCCTCCAGAGCTAGGAAACAGGTTCACACCCAGGCGGGACGCCGATTACAAGGCCCCTTCCCTAACTTCTGTACCGCCACGCCACCTCGCATCCGGTCCGCGAAGCCGCCAGGTACGGAAGGAAACACCCCTCATGCCGTCCCCACCGCGCAGCGACCGCCTGCGCCGCGGTCTGCTCGCCGTGCTGGTGGCCGCCTCGGTGGCCGTGCCGGTCTCCGGCGCCGCGCGCCCCGAGACCGTCCCGGCGCCCGCCCCGTCCGCCGCGGCCCCCCTGCGCAGCGCGGACCCCGCCGCCCTCGCCGGCCGCTACGCGGCCTCCCGGGCCGACATCGGCGCGGCCGAGCGGGCGGCGCGTGGGCACGGGGACCACGTACGGGCCGCCTCCCTGCACACGATGGGGACCTCCGCCCGCCGCTTCCTCACCTTCGACGGCCGGGACGGTGGCCGCTCCGCCGAGGTCTTCGGTGATCTGGCGCGGGCCGAACGGATCGCCGTGCTGGTCCCCGGCGCGGGCATCGACCTCGACCACTACTGGCGGCTGCGCAACGGATCGCGCGCTCTGCTCCGCGAACTGGGCGGACGCTCGGCGGTGGTCGCCTGGCTCGGATACCGGACCCCGCGGACGGTGAGCAGCGACGCGCTCACCCCGGCGCGCGCCGCCGAAGCAGCCCCCGGACTCGACGCGTTCGTCCGGGAACTGGAGCGGCTGAAGCCCACGGCCCGGACCACCCTGCTCTGCCACTCCTACGGCTCGGTGGTCTGCGCGCGGGCCGCGCACGGACTGCGGGTCGCGGACATCGTCCTGTACGGCAGCCCGGGTACCGGCTTCCCGGACGCCGCCGCCCTGCGCACCGGGGCCACCGTCTGGGCGGGCCGCGCCCGCGACGACTGGATCGCCGGCGTCCCGCACATCCGGCTGCGACTGCCCTTCCTGGAGCTGGGGTTCGGCCCGGACCCCGCCGGGCCCGGGTTCGGTGCCCGGATCTTCGCGGCGGGCGACGGCGGCCACAGCGACTACCTGAGGCCCGGCTCCGAACCGCTGAGGAACATGGCCCGGATCGTGGCCGGGACGGCCGGATCCGTACAACTCCCAGGAGGGCACCGTGCGTGAGGCAGTCCGGCGGATCGAATCCGCCACCCCCGCCAGCCGCGACCGCGCCGTCGACGCCCTGCGCGCCCTCGCCATCCTCGGCGTCGTCCTCGGCCACTGGCTGGTGACCGCCCTGGTCGTCGACAGCGGCACCGTGCACGGCGCGAGCCCGCTGCGCTACCTGCCCGGACTCGTCCCGGCGTCCTGGCTGTTCCAGACCCTCGCGGTCTTCTTCCTGGTCGGCGGACTGGCAGGGGCGCGGAGCCACGCCGCGGCCCGCGCCCGGGGCGAGGGCTACGGCCCATGGCTGAAGGCCCGGACGGGACGGCTGCTGCGCCCGGTCGCCGTCGTCCTGGCCGTATGGGCCGTCGCGGTGGTCACCATGCTCGTTTCCGGCACCGACCAGGACACCGTGCGCGCCCTGTGCAAACTGGTGTGGTCCCCGCTGTGGTTCATCGTCGTCTACCTGGCCCTGACGGCGGCGACCCCGCTGGTGGCGAGGCTCCACCCGCTCTGGCCGTTCGCCGTGGTGCTCGTCGTCGACCTCTACCGGTTCGGCCTGGACACACCCACCGCGTTCGCCTCGGTCAACGTGGCGGCCGGCTGGCTGGTGCCGTACTGCCTCGGTGCGGCCTGGGCACGCGGCGAACTGTGCGGCCGCCGGACCGGCTGGACCCTGCTGCTCGGCGGCGCTGGCGCCACCGCCGCACTCGTCCGGTGGGGCGGCTACCCCGCGGCCATGGTCGGGGTGCCCGGTACGGAGATCTCCAACCTCGACCCGCCGACCCTCGCGGTGGTCACCTTCGGCCTCGCACAGTGCGGTGCGGCGCTGCTGCTGCTCGGACCGCTGCGCCGGGTGCTGCGACGACCCGCCGTCTGGGCGGGGGTGGCGGTGCTCAACCTCTCCGCGATGACGGTGTTCCTGTGGCACCAGACCGCGATGATCGCGGTCACCGCGCTCGGTCTGTCGGCGGGCACCCCGCTGCCGGGCCTGCACACCCCGCCCGACCACCCCGGCTGGGTGCTCGCCCGGCTGGCCTGGCTGCCGGTGTTCGCCGTCGCACTCGCGCTCTGCCGGGCGGCCTTCCACGGGTACGAGCAGCGGCGGCCGCGCGGGAGGAGCCTGGTGGTCCGCGAGATGCGCCCCCGGCGGACGGCGGCCCGAGGCGCCCAGGGGCTTTCGGCCGGACGGGCCCGGCGTGATCCGAGCGAGAGGTCCTAAGGTGCCAACCGTGAACAGGCGAGACATGGTGAAGCGATCGGCGCGGCTGCTGCGGGCGTTGCCCCGTACGCTGCGCGAGGACCTCCTGACGTCGGCTTCCGACCCGAACGGGGGCTACGGGCAGCCGCGTTGGCTGGAGTGGCGGCCGGTCATCACGGTGCCGCTGGCGATGGTCGCGGTGGGCATGCTCATCGCCAACACCAACCTGTACGCCTTCGCCTTCGGAGCGGGCGTCCCGCTCGGCATCCTGTTCGCCGGGGCCCAGGCGGCGGCGCTCCTCGCCGCCCTGTACCGCCCGGTCCCCGCCTGGTGGACCTCGGTGCTCGTGACGGTGCTGGTCACCCCGTTCGCCGCGAACACCGCTTCCGAGGCCGGGAGGTTCCCCCCGATCGGCGCCGGCGGGATACCCGGGCCCGAGCCCGTGGCCTACCCCTGGAACGTGACCTGCGTCGTGATGCAGGCCGCTGTGCTGTTCCTGCTCGCTCTGCGGGTGCGGCCCAGGATCACCGCCGAGGCCCTGTCGATCACCGTGCTCGTGGGGCTCGCCTGCGATGTGACGGTCCCCTGGGGCGGGGGGCCCGGCCCCCGCCTCGCCCTCGCCGTCCTCGTCGTTCCCGCGGTGCTGGGCGCCGCGCTGCGCGGCCTGGCCGTGGCCCGCACCCGGCTCGTCGTACAGGAGGAACTGACCGCCGAGGAACGTGCCCGGCGCACCCTGCTGGAGGAGCGCAACCGCATCGCCCGCGAGCTCCACGACGTGGTCGCCCACCACATGTCCGTCATCTCCATCCAGGCCCAGGTCGTCCCGCACCTGGTCGACAACCCCTCCGACGAGCTCCGGGAGAACGTAGAGGGCATCCGCCGCAACGCGGTCGACGCCCTCACCGAACTCCGCCGCGTCCTTGGGGTCCTGCGCTCCGAGGACCCCCTCCCGCAGGCGGCCCGGCACGCTCCCCAGCCCACCCTCGGACAGCTCGGCGAACTCGTCGGCAACGCCCGTGCGGCGGGGCTCGCCGTGACCGCCGGGACCACCGGACAACGGCGTCCGCTGGCACCGGGCGTCGACCTGTCGGCCTTCCGCATCGTGCAGGAGGCGCTCAGCAACGCGATCCGGCACGCGCCCGGTGCCCGGGTCCGGGTGGAGGTCGGCTACCAGCCGGCCACGGTCACGGTCCGGATCACCAACACCGCACCGGACCGGGCCGTCCCGCCCGCCCGGGGCGAGGGGCACGGCCTGCTCGGCATGCGCGAGCGCACCGCGATGCTGGGCGGCGAACTCGCCACCGGAGCCACCCCTGACGGAGGATTCGACGTCACTGCGATACTGCCCGCACCGCCCCCCGCGGAGCCCGCCCGGCCCGCCGACCCCGCCGAGGACATCCGATGACGGCCATCCGCGTCCTGATCGCCGACGACCAGATGATGGTCCGCCAGGGCTTCACGGTGCTGCTCAACGCCGAACCCGGCATCGAGGTGGTCGGCCAGGCGGTCGACGGCGCCGACGCGGTGGAGAAGGTGGCCGAACTCGCCCCGGACGTCGTCCTGATGGACATACGGATGCCCCGGCTCGGCGGTATCGAGGCGACCCGCGCCGTCACCGGGGCCGACGGCGCCACCACCAAGGTGCTGGTCCTGACCACCTTCGACCTCGACGAGTACGTCTACGAGGCGCTGCGCGCCGGAGCCTCCGGCTTCCTCCTGAAGGATGCCTCGGCCGGTGAACTCGCCCACGCCGTGCGGGTGGTGGCCGAGGGTGACGCACTGCTCGCGCCCAACATCACCAAGCGGCTCATCGCCGAGTTCGCCCGGGTGAGCACCGGCCCGCGCGCTCCGTCCAGGGAGCGGGCGGGGGAACTGACCGAACGCGAGACCGAGGTCCTGGCCCTGGTCGCCCAGGGACTGTCCAACGCCGAGATCGCCGAGCGCCTCGTGGTGGCCGAACAGACCGTGAAGACCCACGTGGGCCGCATCCTGTCCAAGCTCGGGCTGCGCGACCGGACCCAGGCCGCTGTCCACGCCTACGAGACCGGCCTGGTGCGTCCCGCCGGTTACTGAACGACCGTCCACCGAACCGCCGCTGGCCGCGACCGCCGCGTGACCCCGTACCCGCCTCACTCCACTCCCGCGTAACACCGCGTCCGCCTGACCGGACGGCCCCCGGGCCGGCCCGGTGAGCAGCCGTGCCCGCGGCCGGGCACCGGGCTGCCCGTTCCCGTACGCCCCGACCGGCTCCGTACGACCCCGACCGTTCCCCGACAGCCGAAGGAAACCGAGAACCCCATGGGCTCCACCCTTGTCATCACCAATGACTTCCCGCCGCGCCAGGGCGGCATCGAGACCTTCGTGCACGCGATGGCCATCCGTGTCCCGGACGACGACGTGGTCGTCTACACCTCGCACGAGCCCGGGGACACCGCCTACGACGCGGGCCTCCCGTTCCCCGTGGTGCGCGACCGGAGCCGGATGCTGCTGCCGACCGGCCGGGTGACCCGCAGGGCCGTCGAGATAGCCAAGGCGCACGGCTGTGACCGGGTCTGGTTCGGCGCCGCGGCTCCGCTGGCCCTGATGGCCCCGGCCCTGCGGAGCGCCGGGGTACGGCGCATCGTGGCGACCACGCACGGCCACGAGATCTGGTGGGCCAGGACGCCCGGCGCGCGTCTGCTCATGCGCCGGATAGGCACCGGGGCCGACGTGGTCACCTACCTCGGGCAGTACACCCGCGCCCGGATCGAGCCCGCGCTCGGTCCGCGGGCCCGCATGAGCCGCCTCGTTCCCGGGGTCGACCCCGAGGCGTTCCGCCCCCGCGCCGACGCCGGGCCCGACCCGCGCACCGCGCTCGGGCTGCACGGTCGGCGCGTCATCCTCTGCGTGGCCAGGCTGGTGCCCCGCAAGGGGCAGGACACCCTCATCCGGGCCCTGCCGCTGATCAGGCGACGGGTGCCCGAAGCGGTGCTGCTGGTCGTGGGGAAGGGCCCTGACGAGGCGCGGCTGCGCAAGCTGGCGGCCCGGCACGCCGAGGGTGCCGTCCACTTCGCCGGCGGGGTCTCGCACACCGGCATACCGCCCTACTACGCCGCGGCTGACGTCTTCGCGATGCCCTGCCGCACCCGGCGGGGCGGTCTGGAGGCGGAGGGGCTCGGCATCGTCTTCCTGGAGGCGGCGGCGAGCGGCCTGCCGGTGGTCGTCGGCGACTCGGGCGGCGCCCCGGACACCGTCCTGGACGGCCAAACCGGCCGGGTCGTGGACGGCACCGACACCGAGGCGGTGGCCGAGGCGCTGACCGGGGTGCTCCTCGACCCCGGCCGGGCCGCCATGGGCGAGGCGGGCCGCGCCTGGGTCGGGGAGTCCTGGTCGTGGGAGGCGTCGGCCCGTCATCTGACCCGTCTCCTGACCCCCGTCGAGCAGGAGTCGCCGAGCGCCGGATGACCCGGACGCCCCGCCGAGCGGGCGCGTGGTGGTCCGTTGGCCCTGCGGTGGCCGGATGAAGGGCGCGGGTGCTGTGCCATTGGTACAGCACCTGTGGTCCGGTTTGAACCATCAGTCGACCTGATGCTGAAATATCTGCATCAATGGCGCTGCGGATCCCGCGAGGGACCTCCGCGGCGCCTTTCTCATGTGACGACGCCACGCGTGACGCGTCACGGTGCGGAAGGGGCGGGGCGACTTGCTGAAGAGGGTGTTCGTGGCACCGGACCCGGGGCGGGTGCGGCTGCGCTTCGCGAGCCGGGGTGTGCTCGGGATCGGGCTCGCCGTCGCGTTGTGCGGGGCGGCCGGGCATTCGCTGGTGGCGGCGATCACCGGTGGTCTGGCCGCGCTGCTCGCCCTGTTCACGGTCACCGACGCGACGGTGCGCGGGCAGGCGGTGACGACGGCGCTGCTGCCCGTCGCCGGGCTGCCGGTGCTCGCGCTGGCCGCCGCGCTCCACGATGTGCCCCTCGCCCGTGACCTCGCGTTCCTCGCCGTCGTCGGGGCGGGGGTGTACGCGCGGCGGTGGGGGCCGCGGGGCCACTCGCTCGGTGTGTTCGCCTTCATGACCTTCTTCTCCGCACAGTTCCTGCACCTCGTGCCCGGCCAGCTCCCCGAGCTGTACGCGGCCGTGCTGCTGTCGCTGGCGGCGGCGGCGGCCGTACGGTTCGGGGCCTGGTGCTACGAGCGCCGCCTCCCGGCCCCGGCGGCCGTCCCCGTACCGGCCGGCGGGAAGGGGCTGCGGCGGATCACCACGCGGCAGGCCGTGCAGGCCACGGTGGGCGCCGCACTGGCGCTCGCGATCGGGCAGGCGCTCTCCGGTGAGCGGTGGTACTGGGCCGTCGGCGCCACCTGGTGGGTCTTCGTCAACACCACCTCGCGCGGGGAGACGCTGGTACGCGGGTTCCGGCGGTTCCTCGGCACCGCGCTCGGGATCGTCCTGGGATTCGCCGTCGCCGTACCGCTGCACCACGAGCCGGTGGTGGCCGCCGTGGTCGTCGCGGCCGGTGTCTTCGGGATCTTCTACACCGCCGCCGTCTCCTACACCTGGATGATGCTCGCCGTGACCGTGATGGCGAGCATGCTCTACGGTCTGCTGGGCGTGCTCGACACCGGGCTGCTCGCGCTGCGGGTGGGCGAGACGGCGATCGGCTCACTGGGCGCCGCGTTCGGGGTGCTGCTCGTGCTGCCGGTGACCACCCACGCGGTGACCGAGGCGTGGGTCGGGCGGGCGCTGCGCTGCGTACGCGCGTGCACCGCCGAGACGGCCGCGCGCCTGGCGGGCGACGACGCCGCCGACCCGGCGCCGCGCGTCGCCGAACTGGAGGCGGTCCTCGGCCGGGTGCGGCTGTCGCTCGCGCCCCTCGTGCATCCGCTCAATCCGATGAAGGCCCGCAAGGGCCGGGCCCGGCGGGTGCTCGCCCTGCTCGACGACTGCGCCCGTGAGGTGCGCGGCCTCGCTGTGGCCGCGGCCGACCCGGACGCCTCGCACGACGTCCGGCTGGCCGCCGCGTGCCGCCGTGTGGAGGTCGCCGTCGAGGCGCTGACGGAACAGCCGGTCGGCGCGTCCCGGCGCCCGTCCGCCGCCGCGCCGGCGCCCGTGGCGGACGGGCCCCTGCTCACCCATCTGCACGCGCTGGAGCAGGCCCTGCTGGAACTCGCCGTGCCCCTCCGCCGGGCCGCCCGGGTGCCGTCCGTCGCCTGAACCCCGACGGGCGAGGTGCTGGTCTGGACCTTCCCTCCGGCTGCTACGGTCGCCCCCGGAGGACCGTGAGGGGCACGTGCCGTCGCGGTCGGTTCGCGGAGAAGGGGAGAAGCGGTGGCGGACACTGCGGGGAGCGGCGACGATGTCGTGGTGCGGGCATTCATCGGGTCGTTCACCTCGGCGGGCGGACGGGGCGTCACCGCCGCCGCGGTGGACCAGGAGACCGGGGCGCTGACCGTCCTCGGCGCCACGGACGCGGTGCCCGACCCCTCGTACCTCGCCCTGGGGCACGGACCGGGGCCGGGCGGCAGCACCCTGTACGCGGTCAGCGAGACCGAACACGGTGCGGTGGCCGCCCTGGACGTCAGCGGCGACGCGCCCCGGCCGCTGGGCGGGCTCCGGCCGGTCGACGGCGGCGGCCCCACCCACCTCGCGCTCGCCGCGGGCCATCTGCTCACCGCCAACTACGGCTCGGGCAGCGTCAGCGTCCTGCCGGTACGGGCGGACGGCACCCCCGGCCCGGTGGCCTCGGTGCTGCCGCACACCGGCAGCGGGCCGGACCGCGACCGGCAGCTCTCCCCGCACGCCCACCAGGTGCTCCCCGATCCCTCGGGGAACTGGGTGCTCAGCGTGGACCTCGGCACCGACTCGGTACGCGTCTGCGGGCTCGACCCGGCGACCGGAGAGCTGCGCCCGCACGAGGAGACCGCGCTGCGGCCGGGCACGGGCCCGCGCCACCTGGCCTTCCATCCCGCGGGCGGCCACGCCTACGTACTGAACGAACTCACCCCGACCGTCACCGTCTGCCGGTGGAACGCCGCCGCGGGCGCCCTCGAACCCGTCGGGGAGACCTCCGTGCTGCCCGGTGAGGCGCAAGACGGTGACCCGCGGACGTACCCCTCCGAAGTGGTCGTGGCCCACGACGGGCGGTTCCTCTGGACCGCCAACCGGGGTGACGACACCCTCTCGGTCCTCGCGCTCGACGCCACGGGGGAGCGGGCGGTCCTGGTCGCCACCGTGGACTGCGGCGGGCACTGGCCGCGCGACCTCGCCCTGGACCCCGCAGGGCGCCGCCTGTACGTGGCCAACGAGCGCTCCGGCGACGTCAGCTGGTTCGACATCGACCCGGAGACCGGCACCCCGCGCCGTGCGGGCTCGCTGGAGGCCCCCGCAGCGTCCTGCGTGGTCTTCGCCTGAGACCGCCCACGCCGCGTCACATCACCGCGCAGACCACACGATCGCCGTACCGGCCCGGCTCTCCGGGCCCGTACGGCGATCGTGGACGGAAGACTGCCGGGTCAGTGCGCCTGAGCACCCTGCGGGGCGACCGGCGTGATACCGAGCGTCGTCATGTACATCGACAGCACGAGCTTGCCGATCGCCGGGTACGCGCCGAGCGGCTCGGCGACCGGGCAGCCGGCCTCCTTCGCGGCGGCGTCCAGCAGCCCCTCGGCCACCTCCGGACCGACCAGGTACGGAGCCACCGCGAGCTGCGCCGAGCCGGAGCCGGTGAGCTGCTCGGCGATCGAGGCGACGGAACCCTCGACATCGAGCGCCGCGGCCATCACCGGCACCGCCAGGCGGGCGGCCAGCAGCATGCCGGTGATCCCGGCGGCCTGCACGGCCTCGTCGCCCCCGACCGTGGCCAGCACGATGCCGTCGGCGGCGGTCGCCACCGTGAAGAGCCTCGCCCGGTCGGCACGGGCCAGACCGGCCTCCGAGAGCCGCACGTGCAGTGCCTCGGCGAGCAGCGGGTGCGGGCCGAGCACATCGGTCAGCTCGACCTGCGTACCGCTGTCCATCACGGCCTGTCGTATCCGCCGGATCAGGGCGCTGTCCGGCCCCGCGAGCAGCGGCACGACGACGGCCGACGGACCCTCGGGCTCGGGCACCTCGCGGCCTGCGGCCCGCGCCTGCTCGTAGCGCGCGACGCGCTCGGCGGCACAGTGCGTCAGGACGGCGTTCAGTGCGGGGTACTCCTCGTCACCGCCGTCGACGTACCCGATCCTGGCGTTGAGGCCGGGCAGCTCGGAACGGGCGATGCTGATCACCTCTTCGGCCAGGCTGCGCGTGGCCGAAGAGGGGGTACCGGGAACGGCGAGGACGAGCGCGGCGGCGCCCTCGGGTGCGACCACGGGCTCCGGGCGGCGGTGCCGTCCGGACTGGCGAGGTCGCGGCATTCGTACAGGCAGGCCGGAAGCGGGCCCAGTGGGGGTGCTCATGGCGCCGCATGCTACTGGTTTTGGGTACGCCTCTGTTCGGGGAGGGTCCAGACAGGCGTTATCTGTCCACTTTTATCCGATGAGTGGCTTAACTGGTGACTGTCCCGCTCTGTCGCTGCCTAATCGGTCCCCTGTCCAGGCCCCTCACCAGGCACCTGAAGCAGCGTCGGGTGGCGGGGCAGGCGCAGGTCCCCGGCCGCCAGCCCCCGTGCGATGGACAGGGCGCCGGCCAGCGGATCACCCGATCCGGCGACGGCCCGCGCCTGTGGGACCTGCCGGGCCAACTCCTTGCGCAACGGCACCAGGAGCGGATCGCCCATCCGGAACAGGCCGCCCGTCAGAGCGACTTCGCACGGTCCGCCGTCGGCCCCCGCCGCCGGGCACACCGCCGCGGCCGCCTCCGCGATATGCGCCGCGGCCTCGCGCAGAATGCCCGCGGCGACCGGATCGTGCCCCGCGCACGCGGCGACCTCGGGCGCGAACGAGGCCAGCACCGCGGGCCGGTCGGTTCGCGGATACAGCAGCGCGGGCAGCCGGGGAGCGGGCCCGAACACCGCTTCCAGCCGGGACAGCAACGCGGCGGACCCGCCGCGCCGCCCGTCGTGGGCGCGCATCGCCGCGTCGAGCCCGGCCCGCCCGATCCAGGCCCCGCCGCCGCAGTCACCCAGCAGATGACCCCAGCCGTCGGCCCGGCGCCAGCCCGTCAGATCCGTGCCCAGCGCGATCAGGCCCGTCCCGGCCGCCACGACCGCCCCCGGCCGCTGGCCGACCGCGCCCGCGTACGCCGTCACCGCGTCGGCCGCCAGTGCCAGCCGCTGGACCCCGAGGGCCCGCTCCAGCGCCGCGGGGAGTTCGGCGCGCAACTGGTCGCCGAGCGTCGCCATGCCCGCCGCGCCGATCGCCACGGCGTCCACCCCGCGGCCGTCCCCGGCGCCGCTCCGTTCCAGCAGCCGACGGGCGGCGGGCAGCAGCTGTTCCAGCAGATGGCCCGCGTCGATTCCGGCGGGACCGGTGCGCACCGGGGTCTCGCAGACCTCCGTCACCACCGGTTCCGCCCCGTCGGCGGTGCCCAGCGCGATGCGCAGCCCCGACCCCCCCGAGTCCACGCCGAGGACATGGGGCCCCGGCGCGGCGATGGCTTCCGGTGATCGCCGCGGTGCGCTCATGTCCGGCTCCAGGAAGGGGGGAAGACGAATGACGGCGGCAGCCTATCCCCAGGCCGGTGCGCGTGGTGCGGGGGAGCGGTGTTCGGGGGCGGGGCTGTCCGTGTGCGCCGGTAGAGTGACGTTCCGTGGCACCACGACCGTTGAACGAAGTAGTCGAGCCCGGCTGGGCCGAAGCACTCACCCCTGTGGCCGGACGCATCGCGGCGATGGGTGACTTCCTGCGCGCCGAGGTGGCGGCCGGACGCACCTATCTGCCGTCCGGGGCGAACGTGCTGCGCGCGTTCCAGCAGCCCTTCGATGACGTACGCGTCCTGATCGTCGGTCAGGACCCCTATCCGACACCGGGCATGGCGATGGGGCTGAGCTTCTCCGTCGCTCCCGAGGTGACGCGGGTTCCCGGCAGCCTGGACAACATCTTCCGCGAGATGCACACGGACCTCGGGCACCCGCGTCCGTCGAACGGAGACCTGACGCCCTGGACGCGGCAGGGTGTCCTGCTGCTGAACAGGGCGCTCACCACCGCGCCGCGCAAGCCCGGCGCGCATCGCGGCAAGGGCTGGGAGGAGGTCACCGAGCAGGCCATCCGCGCCCTGGCCGCCCGCGGCAAGCCCCTGGTCTCCGTGCTGTGGGGACGCGACGCCCGCAACCTCCGGCCCTTCCTCGGCGACTACCCGGCGATCGAGTCCGCGCACCCCTCGCCCATGTCCGCGGACCGGGGCTTCTTCGGCTCGCGCCCGTTCAGCCGCACCAATGAACTGCTGCTCGCCCAGGGAGCCCAGCCGGTCGACTGGCAGCTTCCGTAAGGAGTGTCCGGCGGATCGTGGCCGGGGTCACGATCCGCGGACCTTCACGAGTTCCTTCAGCATCCGGCCGCAGGCCCGGCAGTGGGGCTCTGTCCCACCGTCACCGGAGGCGGCGAAGTCCGCGCAGAAGACGCACTGGAGAAGCGCGCAGTGGTGGCAGCGCAGGCCGTGCCCCTTCTCCCGCGCCTCGTCCATGGTCAGATACACGCTCAGGGTCGACGCCGCGGCGGCCTCCCGCGGCACCGCGAACGGCACCACGTAGAAGCCGCACCACGCGCAGTGCGTGTCCGACGAGGCGGGGTTCTCCAGCCGGGTACGCGCACCGAATTCGACCGGCCGCCCGTCGCTCTCCTCGAAGACGTAGATCAGGTCGCGGCCGAGATTGCCCTGCGGCGTCTCGACGATGACGTAGACATGAGGTTCCATGACCGGCGTCCCCCGGAGGAACTCCAGGGCGTGGGCCCGGTCCGGGCCGCGGTAGACGTGGTAAGTGGCCGAGGGCCTGTGCTCGGTCCCCACGAACCGGACAGCCTGACTCTTCGGCTTCCTGCTCCACGAAGGGCTCATCCGTGGCACGCTACTCGCACGCCGTGTTGACGGCCAGGCACCGCCCGGATACCCACGGTGCCCGTGGGGCCGGTGAGGCGGTGGGACGGCCACGGGACGTACCGGGCGCGGTGCGGGAGGGGGACGTGTGTCTGGAATCGGGAACGCCGGTGACATCACCGGCGCTGAGACGGACGAGCGGACGGACGACGCGGCGGCGGGCAGACCGCTCGCCGGGACCGCGCTGGCCGTCGCGGTCACCGTGATCACGCTGTGGCTGGCACTCCTGGTCTGGCTGGCCTTCCACGCCGACGCGAACGACGTCACCTGGTCACGTCTGCTCGTCGTCCTCGGGTCTGTGGAAGCGGTCGCGTTCGCCGCCGTCGGAGCCCTGTTCGGTACGTCGATCCAGCGGCAGCGGGTGGCGGACCTGACGGCCCGGACCGAGGCCGCCGAAGTCCGCGCGGACGCCAGCGAGACGGCCGCCCTCAACGGCCACCGGCTGGCCGCGGCGGTCCAGGCGACCCGCGCTCCGGGCGGGGGCGACATGGAACAGCTGACGTCCGGGAGCCGGTCCGGCGCGGACCCCCTGCTCGCCCTGGCCGACCGGCTGTTCCCGCGCTGAGGCGCCGCCGTGGACAACGTCGGAAGGCTGGTGCGCGACGGGGAGCCCGTGGGGACCGCCTTCGTCCTCACCACCGACGGGCTCGCCGCGACCGCCGCCCATGTCCTCGCCCCGGACCAGGCCGCGGACTGGACCTTCGAACCGATCACCGCGCCCGGAGTGTCGCTCCCCGTCGACTGCTCGCTGCCCCTGGACAGTGCGGCCGACGTGGCGCTCATCCAGGTACGCGAAGCGGCGGACTGGGCACCGGCGACGCTCGCCCCGCATACGAGTGTCACCCCCGGAGACCTCGTCCACCTGAGCGGATACGCCGCATCGCGTGACTACGACTCCGGTGTCGGCCGCTACGTCGGCACCACGGCGCGGCACGGCCGGGCCTGGGTGAAGGTGAGCTGCCGGCACGCCCAGCCGGGGATGAGCGGGGCCCCGGTCCTGCTCACCGGAACAGGCAGTGTCATCGGCGTCGTCTCGGCGCGCCTCAACACCGGTCGCTGGAACCGCGACACCGTGCTGCTCGCCCCGGCCGACCGGCTCGTCGCCCTGGCGCCCGGCCGGCTCCGCCTCGCCGCACCGGTCCACCGGTTCACCGACGGAACTCTCCGGCTGTCGTGGCTGCGCGGCGGCACGGTGGAACTCATCCTGGAATCGGATGACTTCACCGTCTCGCTGGGACGCAACGCGCACAACCGGGTGAGTCTGCCGGATCCTCGTGACAGCCGTTTCCACGGCCATCTGACCCTGGCCGGGACGGCCCTGATGTACCAGCACCTGGGCTCCCGCCCCGCGTTCGTGACCGGTGCCACGCGCCAGCTGAAGCTCGCCAGGGGGCAATCCTGCCCGGTCGGGGACAAGGACCGGCTGAGTTTCGCCAGCGGAACCGTACTGGTGGAGTTCTCGGCGCCCGATCTCTTCGACCCTAACGCGAACGTGACACCGGAGGCACTGGACTGACGGAAGGGAATCATCGGGTGGACGCCGAAACCGATCTGACGGCCGACGGGGCGGCCGAGCCGCCGCCCCTCCCCGCGGGCGCGCCCGCCGCCATCGGTGAAGTGCTGTCCGGCCGCTGGTCGGTGGCGGAGATCCGCCGCGGCGGGCAGGCCTGGGTCCTCATCGCCGACGACCTGGAGCACGGGGAGCGCCGTGCGATCAAGACCTCGATGTCCAGCGCACTGACCGGGGACGCCGAACTCGCGATGCTGCTCGCGCTCACACCGCACCGCCACACCGTCACCGCACTCGACGTCATCGATGTGCGCGGGCGGACGGGCATCGTCCTCGACTACGCGCCCGAGACCCTGGCCGACCTGATCCGGCGGCGGCCCGGCCTCGGACTCGCCGGAGTCCTCCAGCAGTTGTGCTCCGGCATGGCTCACCTGTCCAGGGAGGCCGAAGTGGCCCACCTCGACCTCAAGCCGTCGAACGTGCTCATCGACAGTGCCGGTCACGCCAAGGTGGCGGACTTCGGCCTGGCCCGGCAGGTGCGCATCGAGCACGGGCGTTTCGCGTCCGCGCGGGGAGGCACCTGGGCATACGCCGCGCCCGAGGTGCTGCGCGGACAGCCCTGCGACACCAGGGCCGACATCTACTCCTTCGGCGTGCTCCTCTACGAAGCGTGCACCGGCAGACTGCCCTACCCCTTCGACCTGCCATCCGACCCGGCCGTTCAGCGGGCGCGGCTGCTGGACTACCACGCGTCCGCCAACGCCGAACTCCGTGACGAAGAGCTGTACTACTGGGGGCAGTCGAAGGTGACGCAGGTGCCCGTGGCCCCGCCCGGGGAGAACATCAGCATCCTCCTGTCGTGCTGCCTGCACCGGCATGTGCCGGAGCGCCCGCAGTCGTTCCGCATGCTCGGCGAGATGCTTGCCCGGGCGGTGCGCAACCCACCGGTGGAGCCCGCGGTGATCTCCCTGCGCCAGACCGACCAGTGGGAGCGGGAACTGGCGCTGGCGCGGGTTCTGATCCGGCTCGGCCGGCTCGGTGAAGCCGTCAGCCAGCTCAACCGGCTGCTGGCCGCGCCCTTGCCCCCGGCGTTCTTCGAGACCGTGAGGGCGGCCGCCGCGCAGGCGCTGGCACGCGCCGGACGGCATACCGAGGCGAACGCACTCGCGGACTGGCGGTGATCTCCATGCGGTGTTTCGAGCTGCCGGAATGGGAACGAGCACGGCACGAGACGGACCTGCGGCGGAGGGTGGAAGGACTCCTGAGGGAGAAACGGCACCGTACGGCGCTGGACGAAGTCCTGCACCGTCTGCGCCGCGATCCGGGGAACCTCGACGCGCTGTTCGTGGCGCTCGTGGTCGTGTACCGGAGCCGTACGGCGCAGCTGGAGTCCCCCGAACCGCTGACCGACATGCAGCGGTTGAACGCACTGCTGGCCCCGGTCACCACGGAGTGCTCGGCCTGCCGTGTCGGCTGGTACTCGTCGCACACCGTGCTGAACGCGGGGGGGGCGGCGGAGAAATCACCGTGGCGAACCCCATCGGCCTCCAGTGCCAGAAGTGCCGCTACACGCTGTGCAGGGAGTGCATCAACGGGCGTCAGCCGTCTTCGTACACGGGCCCCGTCGACGTGACGGAACCGGTTCTCGCCGTGTGTGCCCAGCCCGCATGCGACCGCCGAGTCCTGGGCACACCCGTACTCCCCACCGGGCGCCACGATGTGACGCCGATGGACCCCGAGACGATCGAAGGCGTGGTCGTCGCCCGGGACGGGGCCATCGCGCCGACGCCGGGCGAAGCGCTGGTGGTGGTGACCAGATTCCTCCCGTTTCTCCCCGAGGACGCGCCCCTGCTCCATATCCGCCGGTCGTCCCCGGGCGCGATGAGCGACGGTTCCACCCGTGACCGGCTCGCCCTGTCGCTGGTCCTCGGCCTGGAGCGTGAAGGGGCGTTGGCGCCCGGTGCCTGGGCACGGTCGAGGCGCATGTTCATCAAGGCGGGAGCCGCGCGGGACACCGACTACCTGATCACCGTCGTCCACAGGAGGCACCTGAGCGCGGTACCGGCCGCCGCGCCCGGCGGAGCTTGGCCGGGCACCTACACCTACCTCCTGCAGATCCTCGCGGCGAACGGCGGGTGGGCTCTGCTCCGCGACCCGCGCACCGGCGCGTTCGCCGACGGTGCCTTCGGTGCGGTCACGGCTCCGGCCGGGATGCTCCCGGACATCGCCCACGAGGTCATCCAGCGCTTCAGCGCTGTGCCGTACCGGCGCCGGGTCGTGTTCTTCGAGGGGGACCGCACGCAGCAGCGGCTGACCACGGACGACGCGTACGGCGTCGTCATGGAGGGCGGTACGTCCCTTCTCCCGTACTCCGGGGATTCCGGATGAACCGGGCGGGGCCGGCCCGGCCCCGCCCCGGTGATCAGGCGTCGGTCACCGCCGCTCGTACGCACAGGATGTCCGGCAGGTGGGAGGCGAGCTGCTGCCAGGTGTCGCCGTCGTCCGCGCTCGCGTACAGCTCGCCGTTGCGGTTGCCGAAGTAGACGCCCGCCGGATCGGCGTCGTCCGTGCACAGGGCATCGCGCAGCACGGTGCCGTAGTGCGTTTCCTCGGGCAGGCCCGTCGACAGGGGCTCCCAGGTGGCGCCCGCGTCGTCGGTGCGGAACACCCGGCAGAGGTGTTCGGCGGGCACCCGGTCGATATCGGCGTTGATCGGGAAGATGTACGCGGTGTTCGCGCGGTGGGGATGGGCGGCCGCGGCGAAGCCGAAGTCGGACGGGAGGCCCTGGCCGATATCGGTCCAGTGGTCCCCGGAGTCGTCGCTGCGGAAGACACCCCAGTGGTTCTGGAGATAGAGGCGGTCGGGATCGACCGCGTCCCTCGCCACCTTGTGGACGCACTGGCCGAACTCCGGATCGGGGCCGGGGATGAAGCCCGCGGACACCCCTCTGTTCGACGGGGCCCAGCTCGCGCCGCCGTCCCTGGTGCGGAACACCCCGGCCGCGGAGACCGCCACCGTCACGGCACGGGCGTCCCTCGGGTCCGTCAGGATGGTGTGCAGCCCCTCACCGCCGCCGCCCGGCACCCATTGCGAACGCGTCGGATGCTCCCACAGCGGGCGGACCAGCTCGAACGACTCCCCGCCGTCCTCGGAGCGGAACAGCGCGGCGGGCTCGGTGCCCGCGTACACCACGCCGGGGGCCTCGGGTCCGGCCGGGTGCAACTGCCAGACCCGCTCCAGGGACGTCCCGGTGAACGGGGGGAACTTCACGGCGGGCTGCTCCGGCTCCGCCCAGCTCCGGCCCAGGTCGTCGGAGTGGAACACCGACGGTCCCCAGTGCGCGCTGTCTCCTCCGGCCAGGAGCCGTGGAGCCCGTCCGCGGGTATCGATGGCCACCGAATAGATGGCCTGGGCATTGAAATGGGGGCCGTCGAACTCCCACGCACCACCGTGTCTGCGGCCGATGAAGAGTCCCTTGCGGGTGCTCACGGTGAGCAGTACGTCGGTCATGGCCGAACCTCCCGAAACGCCGTTGTGCCGGATAAGGGCCAGTCTGCACCCCGTCACTGACACAGGCCCGCAGGGCCGCCGCCGGCACCCGGGCCGGTGTGGCGCTACCCGGCGCTGCCGGGATTCTCCGTGCAGGTCAGGACCAAGGTGATGCTGCCGTCGTCCTCCGTGATGTCCCGGACGTGCCGGAAACCTGTCCGGTCCAGCACGGCCAGCGACGCGGTGTTCGCCGCGGCCACCGTGGCGTGCACCTCGGGCAGTCCGAGCGTGTCGAGCCCGTACCGGGTCAGGGCCCGCGCGATCTCGGTGCCGAACCCCCGGCCCCACGCCGTGGCGGTGAGCGCGTACACGATCTCCTGGCCGCCCACGCTCGACGACGGTTTGATCTCCGCGTGGCCGATGAAGCGGCCGTCGTGCCGGACCGCCCAGACGTCGAACAGCCCCCGCGCGTACACCTTGCTGAAGATCCGTCCGAACAGGGCGCGGTCCTCGGCCTCGGTCTGGAGGCCTTCCCCCATCCAGCGGGCGACCGACGCGTCCTGGAACAGCCCGACGAAGTCCTCCTCGTCGGTCGGTGTGTAGGGAGTCAGGCGCAGGCGTGCGGTGCGCAGTTCAGGCGTCGTCATGGCCGCCGACGGTACGCACGGCCACGCGCGTCGTGCAACGCAATACCGGGGACGTGCGGCGGAAGTGGCGCCGAGGGCCCGGCAGCCCGCAGGCTGGACCGGGCCGACGGACCCCCGTCGGCCGGGCGAACGGAGGAGCGGAGCGATGACGAGTGGTGCCGAGGACATCGAGGGGGGCGGGGCGGCCCTGGAGGCGGACCCCGTCGGGGCGCGGGTCAGGATCAGGGTGACGGGGCCCTCGGGCGGCGTCTCGCTGCTCTGTGCCCCCGGGCGCGCCCGGGAGTGGGCGGCGGCGCTTCTCCGCGCCGCGGACGAGGCCGACCGCGCGGACGCCGGACGGCCCGTGACCGTCGAGGCGCGCGAGCTGCGCCGGGGGGACGTACGGGACGGCGAGCGGGCCATGACGGTGGACGGCGTCCGGGCCGACGGGGCCACCGTCCATGTCACCTGGCGGTCGGGGGCCGGGCGCAGCTGGACCCAGGGCTACGACGCGGAGGCCGCGATCACGCTCCGGCGGCGCGGCGAACAGCGGTGACCGGGCCGCGCGGCACCGGAGGTGAGCCGACCACGGACGGCCCCGGCGTGGCCCGGGGAACAGGTGCTTGTACGAGAGACATCGTAATTTGACAGGTGTCGTAGTACGAGATGTATCGTACTAGCAACCTTTCCGCAGTCGCCGAAACGGAGTCCGACGTGAGTGCCCTCTTCGAGCCGTACACCCTGCGGTCGCTCGTTATTCCCAACAGGGTCTGGATGGCGCCCATGTGCCAGTACAGCGCCGCGCCGGAAGGGCCGCAGGCCGGTGTCGCGACCGACTGGCACTTCGCCCACCTCGCGGCGCGCGCCATCGGGGGAACGGGGCTCATCCTCACCGAGGCGACGGCCGTCAGCCCCGAGGGCCGGATCAGCCCGGGGGACCTCGGCATCTGGAACGACACCCAGGTCACCGCGTTCCGCCGGATCACGGAGTTCATCAAGGGGCAGGGCGCTGTCCCTGGCATCCAGCTCGCCCACGCCGGGCGCAAGGCGTCCACGGCGGCTCCCTGGCTGGGCGGCGCCCCGGTCGGACCCGAGGCGCACGGCTGGACACCGGTCGCCCCGAGCCCGCTGCCGTTCGACGACGGCCACCCCGTGCCCCACGAGCTGACCACGGACGAGATCCGCGAGGTCGTCGGCCGCTTCCGTGAGGCCGCGCGCCGCGCCCTCGACGCGGGGTTCCAGGTGGCCGAGGTGCACGGCGCCCACGGCTACCTCATCGGCCAGTTCCTCTCGCCGCACAGCAACCGGCGCACCGACGCGTACGGCGGCAGTTTCGAGAACCGCACCCGCCTTGCCCTGGAGGTCGTCGACGCGGTCCGCGAGGTCTGGCCAAAGGACCTGCCCGTCCTCTTCCGGATCTCCGCCACGGACTGGCTCACGGAGAACGAGGAGGACGAGCGCGAGGGCTGGACGGTGGATGAGACCGTGCGCCTGGCCGGGCTGCTCCAGGCCCACGGCGTCGACCTGCTGGACGTCTCCAGCGGCGGGAACGCCCCGCGTGCCCGCATCGCGGCCGGGCCGGGCTATCAGGTTCCCTTCGCCGAGCGGGTCAGGACCGAGACCTCGCTCCCGGTGGCGGCGGTGGGCCTGATCACCGACCCGCAGCAGGCCGAGAAGATCATCACGGAGGGGCGGGCGGACGCCGTCCTGCTCGGCCGCGAACTGCTGCGCAATCCGTCGTGGGTCCAGCAGGCCGCCCGCGAACTGGGCGGTGAGCTGCGCACCCCTGACCAGTATCTCCGCGCGGTCTGACCGTCCGGCGCGCGTCCCGTCCGTTCGGCGCGTACCCCGTCCCGGCCGGAGGGGCGGGACGGGGTCCTTGAACTACGACGGGTCTCGTATTATGGGAGGCCGGTGCGGACCCGGGAGAGGGTCGGTGCACGTCCAGGAAGTGGAGCCGCCGTGACCCCCGCCAGCGCACCCGCCCCCAGCGCCGCCGAAGCGGGCGGCCGCGTGCTCGACCACCCAGGCCGGGACGAGATCCGCGTCGAGGCGGTGCTGCACGCGCTCTCCGACCCGATGCGATTGCGTATCGTCCGCGAGCTGGCCGCCGCCGAATCCGAGCTCAGCTGCTCGCGGTTCGATCTTCCGGTGTCCAAGTCCACGTCCACGCACCACTTCCGGGTGCTGCGCGAGAGCGGCATCGTCGAGCAGGTCTACCGGGGCACCGCCAAGATGAACGGCCTGCGGCGCGAGGACCTGGAAGAGCTCTTCCCCGGCCTGCTCGATCGCATCCTGGACGCGGCGAACCGCCAGGCCCGGCGCATCGGCGAGGAGCGATAGGCGAGGAGCGATAAGGGGCCGGGCGTCCCCGGGGCGTCAGGCGGCGGGCCTGTCGCTGTCGCGCGTCGCCGCCGCCCACTCCACCAGCAACCGCTGGTACTGCTCCTCGTCCTCCGGCGACAGACAGCCGCCCGAGCGCTGCCACAGGTCACGGATCTCTTCGTTCACCGCGGCGGCGGTGCGCGTGGTTTCGGAGGAGCACGGAGAACGGGACATGCTTACAGGCTAAGGCCACGATGTGACAATCGGACCCATTGCGCGTCAGGGACATCTCTCACATGCCTGTCAGGGAACGTCCGGTACCAGTTCGAGCATCCGCAGTCCGCCGGGACGCTCGGACACCGGGAGATGGCGCACAAACCGCACGTCACAGCCCAGTGCGGCGGCTCCGCCGTCCGCCTCCCGGTCGTCCCCGACCATCACCACATCGGCCGGATCCAGCCCGAGAGATGTGCAGGCCATGTGGAAAATCCGTGAGTCCGGCTTCTGCACGCCGTGCTCGTACGACAGGACGTAGGTGTCGACCAGCCCGTCCAGACCGTGGGCCCGGAACACCGGGCGCAGGTCCCAGCCGATGTTGCTGACCACACCGACCCGGATGCCGCTCTCGCGCAGCGCCCCGAGCACCTCCGCCGCGTCCGGGTAGGGCTGCCAGGCCGCGGGCGTCCGGTGCCGCTCGTACAGCGCGTCGTACAGGCCGGGATCGGGCAGTTCCACCAGCCGGGCCAGCGCGGTGAACGCCTCCCGGTGCGCCCGCGCGCTCGTGTCACGGGTGGCCCACGCGGTGGCGAGCGCGGCGGGGACCTGCTGGGGAGCCGGGCCGCCCGGCAGCGCCCCGGCGGCCTCCAGCTCGCCCACGTACCGCTCGAAGGCGGGGCCGTCCACCGCGATCCCGCGTTCGGTGAGGACCGCGCGCAGCCAGGAGCGGACCGGCTCGATACGGAAGAGGGTTCCGGAGAAGTCGAACAGCACACCCTTGATCTGCATGGCTGTGATACTTCCTGGCGCCGGGGCCGCCCGGCAAGGCCGCCCCGGCACCGGGCTCGGGTCCATCAGGGCGTACGCGCCCCGTCCCGCCGACGCCGCAGCCGGGCGAACCCGGCGGCCGAGAGGCCCACCAGAGCCGCCCCCAGCAGCCAGCCGCCCAGCACGTCGCTCAGCCAGTGCACACCCAGATAGAGCCGGGTCACCCCCACTCCGACGACCGAGACGCCCGCCACGGCCAGCGCCCCCCGCCACAGCCGGGGCCCGGCGCCGTAGCGGCGCAGCAGCCACAGCAGCAGGCCGCAGGTCACCACCGCCGTCATCGCGTGACCGGAGGGGAACGCCGCGTAATGCGCGGAGTCCACTGGGTCGGGCCAGTGCGGCCGCGCCCGGCCGACCACGGACTTCAGCCCCTGCTGCAGCAGCGTGCCGAGCAGGCTCGTCGCCGCCACCCACATCGCGAGCAGCCGGGCCCCGCGCCACCACAGCACCACCACCGCCACGGCGATCAGGGCGCGCATGGTCCACGGATCCCAGGCCCAGTCGGTCAGGATCCGGTTGGCGTGCACCAGGCCCGGCTCGGTCACCGCCCGCCGGTGCAGGGCGTCCGCGAGGCTGCGGTCCAGCGCCATCAGCGGCGACCACCGCACGGCGACCAGGACCAGGACGACCAGGAAGAGCAGCGCGCAGACCGTGCCCGCGCGCAGCGCGGTGAACCGGGAACGGGTGCGGGGGAGCGGTGGCGGCGCGAGCGGAGCGGAGGGCATGGGGTGATCCTCGCGGAAGGCCGGCCGTCCTGGCTATCGCGGGGCGGTGTCCCGGAGCGGCGTCACGGGGAGCCGTTTCGGAGCGTCGTCGCAGCGCGCCGTCGCAGCGCGCTATCGCAGCGCGCTGAGTCCCGGGATGAACGCGACCAGCAGTGGCACCACCGGAACCAGCGCGGCGGCGGCGGTCAGCCGGAGCCTGCGGCCCGCGGTGAGCCGGTCCGCCGGGGTCAGCAGCCGGTTCACCCGCGAGGGCAGCTGCGCGTCCGGCGCCGGGCAGGGGCCGAACACGCCCCGGTCCTCGTTGAGTTCCACCAGGGCCAGGGCGATCGTCAGCCGGCCGAAACGCTTCGAGGCCACGTCGTCCGCGGCCAGTTCGACCAGCCGGTGCATCTCGTCGCGGAACGCCGCGAACACCGGCACCTGCGGGAACCCGGACGCCAGTGCGCCGGAGCAGTGCAGCAGCCAGTCGTGCCGCGCCCTCGCGTGTCCCTGCTCATGGGCCAGCACCGCATCGAGCTGACGGCCTTTCAGTCGCCTGAGTGCCGTGGTGGTGATGACCAGTTGAGGTGCGGCGCCCGGCAGCCACCAGGCATCCGGACGGTCTCCCTCCAGCACCACCAGACGATTGTTGCCGGGCTCCTCGCCGGGCATCAGCGGGGCTCGCACCAGCAGTTCGGTGCGCCGCCTCCTGCGGCGCGCCTGGGCCCGGTGGATCTCCCGGGTCAGCATCACCGCCGACCACACCCCGCCGAGGGCCAGCAGCACCGCCATGGCGGCCGACCAGGAGCCGTGCCCGCCGAGCGCGTACGCCTCCACCACGCCCCGGGGCGCCGGTGCGAACACATGCCCGCGCACCGCCTGCCAGGCAGCGGCGGCGCTTAACGTCATGGACAGCGCGAAGGAGAGCAGCACCCCCGCCACCACGCACTGCCACACCCAGAGCGCCACCACGGGCTCGCGCTCCGGCCACCGCGCCCTGGCCATCAGCCGCGGGGTCAGGACGGCGGCCAGTGCACCGAGCAGCAGCAGTGCGAGGGAGACCAACATGGCGCCAGCCTATGAGGGGTGCGGCAGCCACGGGTATGGCTCTGCGCGGCAAGTGACGCACGCCACGGTTTGCCCGGCGGCTGTCTCACAGGCTGAGCAGCATCGCGAACATGGCCATCCCCATGGTGAGACGGCAGGCGAGTGCCAGCTCGGGCCGCGCGCCCCAGCCGTCCGCGGCGGACCCGCCCCCGGCCGCCGCGGCCACGGGTATCAGCCGGGCCCCCGAGCGCAGCACGTACACCGCGAAGTAGGCCAGCAGCAGCCCGGTCAGCAGGGGGACGCCCCCCGCCGCCACGGCTCCGTGGCCCGCGTGACCGCCGTGCGCCGCGCCGCCTCCCGGGGCCATCGTCAGCGCCATGTAGACCATCGCCGCGGAACCGACCAGATGATGCAGGTGGTGGGCGTCGCGCCGGGCGAACCACAGAGCCCGCAGGCAGGCCGCGCCGAACAGCGCCGCGTATACCGCCCAGCCCCAGGCGGGCGGCGGAACGACGGCCGCGGGCACCGCCATCGCCGCCATGCCGAAGCCCATCAGCGCCTCCGCGCGCGCCGTCCTGCGCCCCTGCCCGGTCTCGCCGCGGGTGCGCAGCAGGCAGTAGGCCCCCGCCGTCGCGCACAAGGCCATCAGCAGCCAGCCCGAAACCGCCGGTCCGTGCACGGCACACCCCCCTGGACGTACGACGCGGTCCCCCAAGTCGATGCCCGTACGGGAACTGCCGTACGCAGCGCACTGGGGTACAGGGGAGCGCGCGGAGGGAGCGTTTCCCTCCGCGCGCGATGTGCGTCCGGGCCCGCGGTCAGCCGAGCGTGAGGGACTTGAAGGCGCGCGCCTGCTCGGTGATGGCACGCTCGGTGGGCAGCCGCTCCATGGACGAGGCACCGAAGAACCCGGCGATCCCCGAGGTGTGCTCCAGGACGTAACGGGCGTCCTCGGGTTCGGCTATCGGCCCGCCGTGACAGAGCACGATGATGTCGGGATTGACGCGCTTGGCCGCGTCGTGCATGTCCTGCACGGCGGTGGCGGCCTCGTCGAGCGTGAGCGCGGTCGCGGCGCCGATCGCCCCCTTGGTGGTCAGCCCGACGTGCGGGACGAGCACATCGGCGCCCGCCCGGGCCATCTCGGCGGCCTGCTCGGGGTCGAACACATAGGGAGCGGTGAGCAGGTCGCGCTCATGGGCCTGGCGGATCATGTCGATCTCCAGGCCGAACCCCATCCCGGTCTCCTCCAGGTTCTCGCGGAACTTTCCGTCGTACAGGCCGACGGTGGGGAAGTTCTGCACACCGGTGAAGCCCACGGCCTTCAGCTGGTCGAGGAAGTTGCCCATGATCCGGAACGGGTCGGTGCCGCACACCCCGGCGAGCACGGGGACGTCCCGCACCACCGGCAGGACCTCACCCGCCATGTCGAGCACGATAGCGTTGGCGTCACCGTAGGGCAGCAGGCCCGCCAGTGAGCCGCGGCCGGCCATCCGGTAGCGGCCGGAGTTGTAGATGATCAGGAGGTCGACGCCTCCGGCCTCCGCGCACTTGGCGGACAGACCGGTGCCCGCGCCTGCGCCGATGACGGCCCGGCCGGACCGGACCTGTTCGGTCAGACGGGCCAGTGCTTGCTTGCGGTTCACGGATGGGCTCCTGTTCGGACGAGAGGATGCGCGCGCGGAAGCGCGCGGGGACTGCGCGCGAGAGGGTTCGCGGCCGGTGCTTCCGGGCTTCTCAGGGCTGCGGGCGCGTCGCGCGCCGGGCGGTGATCAGCTGATGGAGGTGGTCGGCGGCGGCGACGGCGAACGACGGGTCGTTGAGGTGGGCGCCGATCTCCCGCAGGTCCACGGCGCTGCCGCGGACCGCGTCGCGCAGGGACGCCAGCCCCGCCGCGTCGGCCACCGGGTCGTGGAACGGGCCGCCCGGGGTGTCCACGGCGGAGACGCCGCCCAGCGGCCACAGCACCGCTGTCGGCCCGTGGGCCGCCGCCAGCTTCCGCCCCATGGAGGCGCCCAGCTCGGCCATCTCGCCGGGCGTGGTGCGCATCAGGGTGACGGTGGGGTTGTGGACCAGGAGACGGCGGTCGGCGAAACGCTCCGGAACGGTGTCGGCGGGGCCGAAGTTGACCATGTCCAGCGCGCCCGGTGCGACCACCTGCGGCACACCGGCCAGGCCCGCCGCGGTGAGCCGGTCCGGACCGGCGCTCAGCACACCGCCGACCAGATCGTCCGCCAGCTCGGTGGTGGTCAGGTCCAGGACACCGGCGAGGAACCCGCCCGCCGCGAGCTTCTCCAGCGCCCGGCCGCCAGCCCCCGTGGCGTGGAAGACCAGGACCTCGTAACCCAGCTCGTCCAGCCGCTCCCGGGCGGCGTCGACCGCCGCGGTGGTGACGCCGAACTGGCTGGCACCGACCAGCGGACGCCCCTGGGGCCCCGGATCGCGCAGGCTGCGCTCGTGGTGGACGGCCATACCGGCCGCCGCCGCGGCCGCGTTGCCCAGGATCTGCGAGGACACGGAGTTGATCCCCGCCACGTCGACCACGCTGTACATCATCGTGATGTCGCTGCTGCCGACGTACGGTGACACGTCCCCGCTCGCCATGGTGGACACCAGCACCTTGGGCACGCCGATGGGCAGCGCCTGCATCGCACGCGCGGCGATGAACGAGCCGCCGCTCCCGGCCACGGCCAGCACCGCGTGCAGCTGCCCCTCGCGGTGCAGATCGCCCACGATCCGTTCGACGCCCTCGGCCATCGCGGTGACCGCCGCGCCCCGGTCCCCGGCGGCCCGCAGCGCGTCCAGACCGTGCCCGGCGCGGCGCGCGACGGCCGCCGCGTCGATGTCGCCAGCGGGTCCGTCCGTGGGGGAGGGCATCACCCCGGCGTCGACGAGCACCACGTCGCAGCCCGCTTCACGAATCCGCTCCGACAGCCACGCGTACTCCGCCCCCTTGGTGTCCAGTGTCCCGACGAGCACCACGGTCGCCATGTCTTGCTCCTTTGCAACGGCGTTCCTTCCGATCATGGGTGAGCCGCCCGACGGCGGCAAAGACCACTTGACGGCAATTGGCCTGCGGCGGGCGATGATGGGGCCATGGAGCGGATTCCTCCCACCCGGCTCTCCCGCCTGCTGACCGGATGGTCCAAGGACGGCACCGGCGCGCTGCCCCGCCTGCTGGCACAGGCCCTGCGCGAACTGGCCCAGCGCGGGGACGTCGCGCCGGGCACGGTGCTGCCCTCCCAGCGCGCCCTGGCCGCGGCGCTGGGCATCAGCCGCTCCACGGTCACGGCCGCGTACGGCCTGCTGGAGGCCGAGGGATGGCTGGAGAGCAGGCAGGGCAGCGGTTCCCGGCTGCGGGGCTCGGGGGCGGTGGGCGAGCCCGCCACCGAGGGGCGCCTGGCCAGCTTCGGCACCAGGGACGACGGCATCGACCTGTCCAGCGGCGCGCTGGACGGCCTGAGCGCCGTCGCGGCGGCCGCCGACGCGCTCTCGGCCGCCGACCTCACCGCCGCGCTGACCGGTGACGGATACCTCCCGTACGGGCTGCCCGAGCTGCGCGAGGGGATCGCCGGGTACCACCGGTCGGCGGGCCTGCCGACCACCGCCGATCAGATCCTGGTGACCACCGGATCCCAGCAGGCCGTCTGGCTGATCACCCAGGGCCTGGTCGAGCCCGGCGACACCGTCGTCGTCGAGGACCCGACCTACCGCGGCGCCCTCGAAGCGCTGCGCGCCCGCGGCGCCCGGCTCGTCCCGCTGCCCGCCGACGGCGCGGACGGCGCCCGCGCACTGGCCCGGCTGACCGGCCACGTCCGCCCGCGCCTGGTCTACCTCCAGCCCTCGCTCCACAACCCCACCGGGCGCGCCACCGACGAGCCCGCCCGCCGCGCCTGGGCAGCCGTACTCGCAGGCCAGGGCCTGTACACGGTGGAGGACAACGCCTACGCCGAACTGGCCCTGCACCACGACGCCGCGCCCGTCTCGCTGGCCGGACTGCTGCCGCCCGCCGCCACGGCCACCGTCGGCACTCTCTCCAAGCTCTTCTGGGGAGGTCTGCGGATCGGGTGGATCCGCGCCTCCACCACGGTCGTGCGCCGCCTCGCCGACATCAAGAAGTCCGTCGACCTGTCCTGCCCGGTGGTGGACCAGATCCTGGCGGTGAAGCTGCTCCGGCAGCTCCCCGAGGCCAGGGCGCATCGCCGCACCCGGCTGCGTGAACGCCTCGCGGAGACCGAACGCCTGCTGCGGGACGAGGCGCCCGGCTGGCGCTGGCGGCGGCCGGACGGCGGCTCCGCCCTCTGGGTCGAGATCCCCGGTGCCGACGCCGAGGCCACCGCCCAGCTGGCCCGCCGCGCGGGCGTGCTGATCGTCCCCGGTCCGGCCTTCTCCGCCGTGGACGGCTTCCGCCACCACGTGCGGCTGCCGTTCGCCGACCGGGACGGCGCACTGGCCCGTGCCCTGCCGGTGCTCGTCGACTGCGCGCGGCGCAGCCGAGGCGCGCACTGAGAGCGTGGCGTCAGGGGCGGTAGCGCAGTGGATGGCCAGCCGGTACCTCCACCACGACGATCCGGTGTCCGTCCGGATCACGGATCCACATCTCGACCAGCCCCCACGGCTCGCGCACCGGTTCCCGCAGCACTTCGACGCCGCGGCCGGACAGTTCCACGTGCGCCGCCCGCACGTCCGCGACCTGCAGCCACAGTTCGAGACCGGGCACCGGTGGCTCGGGGGCACGTCCGGACACCTCCAGGAAGCCCCCGCCGAGGAAGTAGACCGTGCCCCGCTCGGGGCCGGTGCCGAACTCCCGGTAGACGGGCAGAGCGAGCCACTCCCCGTAGAACCGCCGGGACCGTTCGGGATCGACCGGATGCAGCAGGATCCGGCTGCTCAGCACATGCACCATGCTCGGACCCTAGGGGGTGATCCCCCGGGATACGCTGCACCGGCACGGCCGTGCCCGAACAGAAACCGGAGAGCCACCACCATGGACGCAGCTTCCGCGCGGGAACCGGACCGGCTGGTCTTCCGCGACGCCGTCGACACCGATGTGCCCGCTCTCGTGGCGTTGATCGAGTCGGCCTACCGGGGGGACGCCAGCCGGGCCGGATGGACCACCGAGGCGGACATCCTCCAGGGGCAGCGGACCGACCCCGACGGGGTGCGGCAGGTCGTCGAAGCGGCCGGCAGCCGGCTGCTGGTGGTGGAGCGGGACGGCGTGATCGTCGCCTGCTGCCAGCTCGAACACCGCGGCGAAGCCGCCTACTTCGGCATGTTCGCGGTCCGGCCCGAGCTCCAGGGCGCGGGTCTGGGCAAGGTGATCATCGGCGAGGCCGAGCGCACCGTCCGCGAGAGCTGGGGGGTGAGCGAGATGCACATGACCGTGATCTCGGTCCGTGACGAACTGATCGCCTGGTACGAGCGGCGCGGCTACCGCCGTACGGGAGAGCTCAGCCCGTTCCCGTACGGCGACGAGCGCTTCGGTATCCCGCAGCGTGACGACCTCGCTTTCGAGCTGCTGGTCAAGGATCTGGCCGCCGGGGCGGTCGTCAGGCGGTGAAGCGCCCGGCGCGGCGGATCTCCGGGTAGTCGGTCGTCGCGCCGTCCAGCCGTAGCGCGCGGGCGAGCCGCAGGTGGTCCTGGGTGTTCACCACCCAGCCGATGACCTTCAGCCCCTCGGCATGGGCCTGCTCGGTCGCCTCCAGGGTGAGACGGCGGATGTTCAGTGCCAGGGTGGCCGCCCCCGCCGCCTTCGCCCGGTCCACCACATCGCCCTGCCAGCGGCTCGCGATGAGCACGGTCCGCACCCCGGGGACCAGCCGGGCGATCTCGGTGACCGCCGCGTCGTGGAACGACGACACCTCGACCCGGTCGACGAGGTCGCGGCGCAGCATCACCTCGGCCAGGGCACGGGCCGCGGCCGCGTCCTTGATCTCGGCCTGCAGCGGGGAGCGCACGGCGTCGAGCACCTCCTCGAAGACCGGCACCCGCTCGCCTTGCCCGGCGTCGAGTTCGCGCAGCTCGGACAGGGTCTTCCCGCTGATCGGCCCAGTGCCGTCCGTCGTCCGGTCCACCTCCGCGTCGTGCATGACGGCCAGCGCGCCGTCCTTGCTCAGATGGAGGTCCAGCTCGATCGCGTCCATGCCGGCCCGTTCGGCCCGGACGAACGAGCGCAGGGTGTTCTCCGGCTCGACACCCATCACCCCGCGATGTCCGATGGTGACAAGAGACATGGCAAACCCGCTTCCGTCGAGAGTCTTCCCGCGTGCGGTACCTACCCACGGAGCACCCCGGCATGACGCCGGTGGGGCAGTCGGCGCAAGGCTCCGCCCGCTTCCACGGCGGCCGGTGGAACTGGCCCCGTTTCCCGGTCGGGACAGGAAGAATCGCGGTGACCATGGGGGTCCGCAGGATAATTTATTGATCCCCACTTGTCTCGGGGAACCGCGCATGGATACGGTTGCTTAACGCGAGGTTCTTTTGTGGAGGAAGTGTTATGACGGAAATTCTTGTGCACGACGGTGCCGGAGGAGGCATAGCTACGGATCAGCCGGTGGTCGATCACCCGGCCTGGCCCGTGCTCAAGAATGCCGTGGAAGAGATCCGCCCCTGGCAGTCGAAGGACGGTTCCGTCGACTTCGACGCCGAGGGCGCCCCGTCCCTGGGTACCGCGCGTTCGGCGGTCGACCGGGTGATCGCCGCGGTCGAGGAGCTCTCCCCGCTGCTGCCGCACGACGCCGCCTACCACCGGGCCCTGGCCGCGGATCTGCGCCGCTGGGTCACCGGGGGATTCGGGGTACCGGACTTCCTCGACTCGCTGCTCGCCTTCCAGCCCGCCAAGGACCGCACCGACGGTCTCCAGCACCTGGTCGTCTTCGCGATGTACACGCAGAACGGCAACCCGGACCGCAACCTCGAAGCGGTCGTCCTGCGGATGGTCTGGCCCGAGTGGCTGGCCGAGCTCGAAGCCACCCGCTACGACAACCCGCTGTTCTGCGGCATCACCTTCGAGGACTTCACCTCGGGTTACGACACCAACTCCGCTGTGCTCTTCCCGGAGACCATCGCCGTGCGCGAGGCCCCCGAGCGGTTCAGCTGGGGCGGTATCTTCTGCGACCGCGAGGCGGCCCGCTTCCGCCGGGTCACCGAGGCCTCGGTCGACCTGCTCGGCCTCGAACTGCCCGAGGACATCCAGGAGATGGTCGGCGACCAGCAGCGCTGCCAGCAGGCCTTCGTGCTCTGGGACATGGTCCACGACCGGACGCACAGCCACGGCGACCTGCCGTTCGACCCCTTCATGATCAAGCAGCGCCAGCCGTTCTGGATGTACGGACTGGAGGAGCTGCGCTGCGACCTCACCGCCTTCAAGGAGGCCGTGAAGCTGGAGGCCGACGGCTTCCCCCAGGGCCGTGACGTCCAGTACGCCGTGCTGTTCGACCGGATGTTCCGCTTCCCCGTCACCGGCGAGCGCGTCCGCAACTACGACGGCCTCGGCGGCCAGCTGCTCTTCGCCTACCTCCACAAGCACGACGTCGTCCGGTGGACCGACAACACGCTGAAGATCGACTGGGACCGGGCCCCGCAGATCACCAACCAGCTCTGCGCCGAGATCGAGAAGCTCTACCGCGACGGCATCGACCGCCCCAAGCTGGTCCACTGGTTCGCCGCCTACGAGCTCGTCTCCGCCTACCTCGCCCCGCACCCCGGCTCCCGCTGGGCCAAGGGCCCGGACGCGCTGGACCTGTCGCAGCCGCCGCGTAAGCTCGTCGACGATGTGCTTCCGGACGAGTTTCCCCTGAGCATGTTCTATGAGGCGCTCTCCAAGAAGCTGAAGAAAGTGATCGCCTCCACCAAGGGGATCACCGCCGCGGATGCCGAGCAGGCAGCCGCGTGAGCGCCCGGTCTGAGGAGGCGGTGGCCATGAACGGAAACGGCAAGGGCAGCGGAGCTCTCGAAGGTGCCGTGATCGCGGTCGCCGGTGCCGCGGGCCCGGCCGGCCGGGCCACGCTGCTGAGGCTCGCCGAGGCCGGTGCGACGGTCGTCGCGTCCGACGCGGACCCCACCCGGCTCGCGGAGGCGGTCGACGCCGCGCGCTACGCCCATGGAGGCGCCACCGTCACCGGTGACACGGTCGATCTGCTGGACCTCGGTGCCGCCCGCGAGTGGGCGGACAAGACCGAGAAGGAGTTCGGCCGGATCGACGGCCTGGTCCACCTGGTCGGTGGCTGGCGCGGCAGCAAGAGCTTCGCCGAGACCGACCTCGCCGACTGGAACCTGCTGGAGAAGCTGCTGATCCGCACGGTCCAGCACACCTCGCTGGCCTTCCAGGAGGGGCTGCAGCGCAGCGACCGGGGCCGCTACCTGCTGATCAGCGCGGCCGGGGCGAGCAAGCCCACCGCGGGAAACGCGGCCTACGCCGCCTCGAAGGCGGCGGCCGAGGCATGGACGCTCGCGCTCGCGGACGCCTTCCGCAAGGCGGGGGGCGAGGAGGGCCCGAGGACCGCGGCTGCCATCCTGGTCATCAAGGCACTGGTGCACGACGCCATGCGCGCCGAGCGCCCGACTGCGAAATTCGCGGGCTTCACCGACGTCAAGGAGCTGGCCGAGGCCATCGCCGGCGTCTGGGACCGGCCTGCCCCGGAAGTGAACGGAAAGCGCCTGTGGCTGACCCCGCAACCGTAAGAACCGACGCACGGCGCCACCACGACCCGCGGGTCCGTGGCTTCGCCAGCGACAACTACGCGGGCACTCACCCGGAGATCCTCGCCGCGCTCGCCCTCGCCAACGGCGGCCACCAGATCGCCTACGGCGAGGACGAGTACACCGGGCACCTCCAGCGCGTCATGCACAGCCACTTCGGCCCCACCGCCGAAGCCTTCCCGGTGTTCAACGGAACCGGCGCCAACGTCGTCGCCCTCCAGGCGATGACCGACCGCTGGGGCGCGGTGATCTGCGCCGAGTCCGCCCACATCAACGTGGACGAGGGCGGCGCCCCCGAGCGGGTGGGCGGCATCAAGCTGCTCACCGTGCCCACCCCGGACGGCAAGCTCACCCCCGAGCTGATCGACCGGCAGGCGTTCGGCTGGGACGACGAGCACCGCGCCATGCCGCAGGTCGTCTCGATCGCCCAGAACACCGAGCTCGGCACGGTCTACACCCCTGGTGAGATCCGCGCCATCTGCGACCACGCCCATGGGCTCGGCATGAAGGTCCACCTGGACGGGGCCCGGATAGCCAACGCGTCGGCGTCGCTGAACGTGCCGATGCGCACGTTCACCAACACCGTCGGCGTGGACGTGCTGTCCTTCGGCGGCACGAAGAACGGAGCGCTCTTCGGCGAGGCCGTGGTCGTTCTCGACCCGGACGCCGTCCGCGCCATGAAGCACCTGCGCAAGCTGTCGATGCAGCTGGCCTCGAAGATGCGCTTCGTCTCCGTGCAGCTGGAGGCGCTGCTGGCCGGGGACCTCTGGCTGCGCAACGCCCGGCACGCCAACGAGATGGCCCGGCGGCTCGCCGAGGGCGTGCGCGCGGTGGACGGCGTGGAGATCCTCCACCCCGTCCAGGCCAATGCCGTCTTCGCCCGGCTGCCGCACGCGGTGAGCGAACGGCTGCAGAAGCGCTTCCGCTTCTACTTCTGGGACGAGGCGGCGGGCGACGTGCGCTGGATGTGCGCCTTCGACACGACGGAGGACGACGTCGACGCCTTCGTCCTCGCCCTCAAGGAAGAGATGGCGAAGTAACCGCGCCCGGTCCGCCTTCGGCCCGCTCCTCCCGGTTTTCCGGGCGGAGCGGGCCGAAGTCACGTTCCGGCCGGGTCAGCCCCGCTCCCGCACCTCGGCCGGGGTCGGCGCCGTACCGCCGAGGTGCGCGGGCACCCACCAGGTGTCGCCCGCGTCCTTCGGACGTACCGGATAGGCCCGCTGGGCCGCCTCCAGCAGCTCCTGGACCCGCTCCCGCAGCCGCCGGGTGATCGCACCCGCGTACTGGTCGGTGGGCGCCTCCACCGGCTCGCCGACCCGGATCGTCACCGGAACGTGCTGGCGCTTGAAATTGCGCGGACGGCCCTTGGTCCACAGTCGCTGCGTGCCCCACAGCGCCACCGGGATCAGCGGCACACCGGCCTCCTGGGCCAGCCGGGCGGCGCCCGACTTGAAGCTCTTCAGCGTGAACGACTCCGAGATGGTCGCCTCGGGGAACACTCCGACGATCTCGCCGGAACGCAGCGAGGACAGCGCGTGCGCGTACGCGTCCTCACCCTGCTTGCGGTCGACGGGGATGTGCTTCATCCCGCGCATCAGCGGTCCCGAGACCTTGTGCCGGAAGACCGATTCCTTCGCCATGAAGCGGACGAGCCGTTTCTGCGGCAGGGCCGCGAGCCCGGTGAAGATGAAGTCGAGATAGCTGATGTGATTGCTTACCAGTACCGCGCCGCCGGTCTTCGGGATGTACTCGGAACCCTGGCTGTCGATCTTCAGGTCAAGCGCCTTGAAAAACGTGCGAGCGGCGCCGATGACCGGTCGATAGACGAGTTCTGCCATCTGGGGAAGACCCTTCTTCAGCGCCTGCGGAGGATGCTCCCGGCGGAAGTTACGCAGCCGTAGGTTTTGCGGCATGGCGCCGATCGTGCCCCATGCGCGACGCGGTGGCCAGTCTCAGCGGGCTCGGGACGCGAGATTCTCGTCACGTGCCAGCTCCGGGAATGTCCGGCCGGCCTGCGGTGCTGACCCCCTGTGACGAACTCTGACAGGAGGCCGACGGTGGACGGGCAGGTACAAGGGGGACCGCTGGACGCGGCCCGGCTCGGAGCGGAACTGGGAGAGCGGGCCACGCTCGTGCAGTTCTCCAGCGCGTTCTGCCAGCCCTGCCGGGCGACCCGCCGCACGCTCGCCGAGGTGGCGCGCATGGTGGAGGGCGTCGCCCATGTGGAGATCGACGCCGAGGCCCGCCTCGGGCTCGTACGGGAGCTCGGGATCAGCCGGACACCGACCGTGCTGGTCCTCGACGCCGGAGGCCGGATCGTCCGCCGTGCCGCCGGACAGCCGCGCACCGCCGACGTGGTCGCCGCGCTGGGCCGGGCGATGTGACGGACCGTGATGCATCTCCCACATTGCGGGACACTCTTGACGGCACCGGCCATGCATCGTCAGCCTGACGCTATGTCGCCGGAAATCCTTCTCCACGGCCGGGTCCATGTCGATCTCGCCCGCAACGCGAGTGCGCGCTGTCCGGGTGCCTGAGCATCCGCGGTCCCGTACACCTCCCCCGCAGAAGGACATCTCCATGACGGCTTCGCCCGAAACCGGCACCCCGGCCCAGGCCTCCCCCGAGCTCCTGCGCTCCGTCTTCCGGCAGCACGCGGCCGGTGTGGCCGTGATCACCGCCGCCGGTGACCGGCCGGTCGGTTTCACCGCCACCTCCCTCAGCTCCGTCGCCGCCGACCCGCCGCTGCTCTCCTTCGGGGCGGGCACCGGGTCCTCCAGCTGGCCGGTCCTGGCCGAGGCGGAGTACATCGGCGTCCACATACTCGGGGAGGACCAGCGGGAGCTGGCCGCCACGTTCGCCCGCAGCGGTGCCGACCGGTTCGGCCCGTCCACCTTCTGGCGCAGCGGCCCCGAAGGCGTGCCACTGCTCGACGGTGTGCTGGCGTGGCTGGTCTGCCGCGTGGTCGCGCGGATCCCGGCGGGTGACCACCGGATCGTGGTCGCCCAGGCCGTGGTCGGCGACCCGGCCGGGAACGGCCGCCCGCTCCTCTACCACCAGGGCCGGTTCAACGCGCTGCGGGACTGATTCGTCCCCGGCGGCGCACGTCGCCGTACGTTGGGCACATCACAGGTACGCGCGCTTGCCGATGTGCCGCGCACTGGGTGTACTGACTAGTAATATTTCCGGTCGGGGCGTCGGTCGCCCTGACCGGAATCCGCCCCTTCAGGCGCCTATGCTGCGAGCAATAAGGCAGCCCCCGGAAAAGACGATGCAGTAGGAGAGCCGGCGTGAGCTTGAGGATCGTTGTCTGTGTGAAGTATGTGCCGGATGCGACGGGTGACCGGCGTTTCGCTGATGATCTGACGGTG